>JBLHPP010000032.1:0-13850 GCA_047624385.1 Crocinitomicaceae bacterium | reverse complement strand
CGAGCCCAAACTTTAGCAGAGTGTTGTAGATGTGAGGGAAGCGCTCGCGCATGAAGCCTGCTGGCTTGTGAGTGACATCTAGATACACACAGCTGGCACCAGTTTTTTTGATCTCGTGGTCAATTGCGCGCGCTACGATGTCGCGCGGCGCAAGTGAGCCTCTAGGGTCGTGCTCTAGAGTGAATTCTTCACCTTCAGCATTGATGAGTCGACCACCTTCTCCTCTGACTGCCTCTGAAACTAGAAATGAGCGCGCTTTAGCTCCCACCGCAGCAGGGTTGTAGAAACAAGTTGGATGGAATTGGACAAATTCCATGTTGGAGATTGTGGCTCCTGCACGCCAGGCCATCGCTAGGCCATCGCCAGTCGAGCTGTCGGGGTTCGTCGTGTAGAGGTAGACCTTACCACAGCCACCAGTAGCTAACACGATACGATCAGACCTATAGATGTGTACTTCACCGGTTGCCTCATCCAGGACATGCGCGCCAAGCACACGGTCTTCTGTGACTAAACCCAGTTTGCCGGTGGTGACGAGGTCAATTGCGAAGTGATTTTCAAGAAAGGTGATATTCGGGTGTGCTTTTATCTTTTTGATTAAAGCCGACACAATAACCAGTCCAGTGGTGTCCTTAGAGTGGAGTACGCGTCGCTTGGTGTGGCCACCTTCATTTCCCAACGCAAAAAGTTCTGGGTTCTGATCGTTTTTATCAAATTCGACACCATAGGAAAGCAGCTCGTCGATCGTGGTTGTTCCTTCGCCAACTATATCTCTAACGACGGCTTCATGGCAGAGGCCTGCGCCAGCGTCCAGCGTGTCAGCAACGTGTCTATCAAATGAGTCACCCTCAGCCCGCAAGCTTGGATCTAGGATGGCGGAGATGCCTCCTTGTGCCCATGCTGTATTAGAGTTCAGTAACTCACCTTTAGTGAGAATTGTAACAGAACCATGCTCCGCTGCGCGTAATGCAAACGAGAGGCCTGCAATACCAGAACCGATGACTAGGAAGTCAGAAACCATATGCCGAGAGTGTGCTTCACTTACTTAATGGGGACAAGCTCGATGTTATCAATAAGTCTGACATCGCCAAAGAAAGCAGCGATTGTAATCACGGATTTCCGAGTGATCCTCACTTGCGCTTGCAGGGTTCTAGCGCAAACACATTCTAAATAATCAATTTTAGCGAGCGGTGCATGCATATTCAGGTGGCTCTTCATCGCTTCTAGAAGTTGCCCGCTATCATCCACCCCCGCAGCTAGCGATTGTTGAGCTAATAGCATTGCTTGGCGTATCGCGGCAGCCTGCGCTCTAGCGTCAACACCTAGACGGACGTTTCGCGATGAGAGGGCGAGTCCATCTTTCTCCCTGACGGTATCGACACCGTGAATGACGATTTGGAAGTTGAGATCGCGCACCATGCGGTTGATGATAACCAGTTGTTGGTAATCTTTTTCCCCAAAAACGGCATCGATAGGGGAGAATAGGTTGAAGAGTTTTGCGACAACTGTGCAAACACCATCGAAGTGTCCAGCCCGCGTGGCTCCACACAATGTTGATCCTAGGGAGCCTTCAGTGATCACGGTCGAGTGATCCACCGAGTAGAGGCTCCCACTATCTGGAGTAAAAAGTAAATCAACCCCGTGTTCTTTACAGAGAGTAATATCACGCTGCAGAGTTGCTGGGTAATTCTTTAGATCGTCAGGGGTGTCGAACTGGATTGGATTTACAAAAATGGATACGGCTACATAGCCATTTGGGCCAGCAATGGCTCTAGCTTTCTCTATTAGAGCGAGGTGGCCATCGTGTAGAGCTCCCATGGTGGGGACGAGAACCGGCGCCGTGAGGTATTTCTTCTTCGTGAAGAGAAGGTCAGTAACAGTAGTGACAATGTCCATAATGTGTTGGTGGCCGGAAAGTGGCTACTCAAACGCTAAGAATAAAGCAAAAAGATTAAGAAATCAACGTTGACGTAGTCACCATCGCCATGCACATTTACGCCGATTTATAATCATCTCAAAGATTCAAGCATCTATGAAAAATATCCTAAAATCCTTCCTAGTCGTCGCCATTGCTGCGGTGAGCCTCACTTCAGTAAATGCCGAAGACCTAAAAATTGCTTCAGTAAGCATGGAGAGACTCTTTAACGAGTTCCACATGACCAAGAAAGTGCAAACCCAGGTGAAGGTTGATCAAGAGCGCATTCAGAAGGACAATGCCAGCCGTCTCGAACTCATTCGTAGTCTTCAGACCGAAATCGAAAAACTCAGTAAGCAACGCGGAGATGCAACTATTAGCGATAAGAAACGTCTCGAGATTGAGCGTAAAATTAAGCTTAAGGTGAGCGAGGGTAATGCTGCTGATAACGAGCGTCGCCAATGGCTTCAACGCCAAAGCAAAGCTCTCGGAGAACAGACTGGTGAAGAACAGCGTGTTATCCTTGAGAAGATTCAGGATAAGATTGCCGTTTACGCACGCGAGCAAGATTTCGATATGGTAGTAGACCAGTCATCACGCAGCGCAACACGCACACCTGTCTTCGCCTTTATGAAGGATAAGTACGACATCACAGCCATTCTTCTTAAGGATCTGAATAAAGATGCACCTACTGCCGAAAAGCCAGCTCCTACAGACAAGTAATCTTTACTGATTCTAGTCACATTTTTAAATCGCCCACCGTGAACACGGTGGGCGATTTTGGTTTTAGGTACAACATTTTCGAGCGTAGATCACTGCAGACGTGGGATTCAGTAAAGGGATTACTCGGTTTTTAAGCATTTCTGAAAATATCCATAAATGCAGTAAATTTGCTAAGTGGTATTATTCCTACTTGGAGCAAAGCAACCCCTACGAATCAAGACCATAAAGATGAAACTATTTCCACCGCGAAAAAGACGAAAATTTCTAAAGGGCACCTCCGGCAACTAGCGTTGGTGGTGCTGGAAAGAATTTCAAGCGAGGCTAGGCGTGATGAGTGAGCTGATTTTTATCCGTGAACGAAGAATAACGCAGCCTTGAGTAGAAAGGCTTTCCAGCCCGATGGGGGCCTATCTTCAAAAACGAGCTGCGCTCGAAATTTAAAGAATTAATTACTCACGCACCGACAGCGGGAGTTGCCGGAGGTGCCCTAAAGGGGAAAAGCTTGGACGATGAAAGGGCAAGGAAGTGTTCAGACTAGAGCGTTCAGTTTTTAGACAATTCTCAATTCGAGCGCAGCGACTCCCCCCCGCCGAAGGTGCGTAAACATCATAGCCGGCAACCGTCGCCCTAGCGATGCCTGCCGTTCACCAGGTTAGAAAAAACGCCTCCGAAGGAGCCGAACACGAATCGGTCCGACACCTAAAGAGGATCTATCCATTTGAGGGAATACCCCACCACTAAACACACGGATCCTAAAAATCCCTAGACAGCACAAGGCTTTACCAGCTAGATTTCGAAATGATTAAACCACTGGTTCGCTCGATATCGCGATAATCACAAGTTCATCTTTACTCATTACAGGATGGGTATTCATACGTATTGTTGATTTAATATATGGCTGGATGATGACCTATATAGCAGCTGATGAGTTTATCGTTAATAGCGCTGAAGCCTTCTATCTGCTGACTAATTTGATAATACTTTTAGTCTGTTTCCTTTCGATCAAGAGAATGCCTAAGATTCTAACTCGGCTCAAAAATCGAAGCTAGCGAGCAGCTATACCCAATCGATGATTTGCTGAGAATCCGATGATTTATGACAATTCACAGCACAATCAAAAATCTACAGCGCACTGATGATAAGCGATTGGTGCGCTTCACGTTCTATTAAATAAATGAGAATTCTTTCATTCACAATATCACTTATCGCATTCTATATAGCGTGGTGGATTCTCGGTTCTGTAGATTCTATGAAACATGTAATGGATCAATTAGGCGAATCTTACAAAGGCTCTATAATTATGTCTACCTCTGGTTGGATTCCAACAGCTCCACTCATCATATTAGGTCTTCTAACCATCACGATGGATCTACTCAAGAAATCTAAGGTTGTTCCCTACCTGGCGACGGTCACGCTAATTGTGTGCTTTCTAACTGTACGACTTTACCCTGATATTTTAATACATTTATTGGCAGCCAAATCGTTTCCAAATTATTGATTCTGCTACAGAACAAAGATGCTACTAGCTCGCTAGTTCAGCCTACCGAGCGAGGCCATCGGTGAAATTAGCGAAGACCATCTAGAGGAAACCGTCGATAAATCGCGGTAAATCGTTGAACTTAAGTAAGTAAAGAAAGTGCGCACGAGAGGAATCGAACCTCCACGCCCTAAGGCACATGATTCTGAGTCATGCGCGTCTACCAATTCCGCCACGTGCGCACATAGATGATAGGAATGAAAGGTAGAATGGGGGAGGGAGGGTTTGCAAGTGTGATTTATCTCTTTCTGAGAAATAGCCAATCGTGGGAGCGAGGTTACTATGCTGTGAGATGTTAGCGATGTTGTAGCCTAACTTGATAGCTAGATACGAATTCTATACCGTCGGGTGAGATGAAGGATGCTTTGAGTAGGTGTTTACCTTTAGTGAAACTCATCGCGGGAAAGACGTAGTGTTTATCGTTGCTTGCGATCTTTTGGGTGTACTTTTGTTTACCTATACTGAGGTGAGCGGTCCAGCCTGAGAGGTTGCGGTCGAATGTGTTGGGGAATTCGAGCCTAATATCGCAGCGTCCATCATGTTCAAATCGTAGCTTCCAGAACCCGTCTTCCTTGTAGGACCAAGCTTTAGAGATGCGGTCCTGCCATGTGAGCACTACAGGATTCTCTTTGGTTCGGTCGACTAGTATATAGGGAGTTCCTAAATCTCTTATACGGGTTTCATTCACATCTTTGAACCAGAGGTCGTATTCTTTGAGTAGAGATTCTACGCGTGATTTTTCTGATCCTGCGAGGTTAGTGGTCTCGGATGGGTCGTTAGAGAGGTTATAGAGTTCATAGTTTTCGCTATCTCTACGTGGTGAGTTGCTGTTGGATGGATTGAGGAGCTTCCAGTCGCCTTTACGAATCATGAAGTGGTGTCTGCTGACAGGTGTGGCACCACGGTGCCATTGTATAATGATTGGGCGTTCTGGCAGGGTGGTTCCAGGTTTTAGAATCTGTGGTGCTAGGCTGCGGCCGTCAAATTCGAATGCGTCCGGGACGCCAAGTTCGCAAATATCAAGGATGGTGGGCATTAGGTCGATATGTGCTGCTATATTCTCGTTAATATCTCGACCGTTTTTGATTTTTTCCGGCCAATGAATCCAGAGTGGTGAGCGCACGCCTCCCTCATAGACTTGGCCTTTTTTGCCCCTGAGTCCTTTGTTGTAGCGGAGGGTGTTAGCACCATTGTCGTTGATAAATATAATGACGGTATTTTTGATGAGTTTTTCTTGGTCGAGGAATCCTGTAAGTTTGCCAATATTGGCATCTAGATTGTCGAGCATGGCTGCAATCTTCGGGAGGTTTTGTGTGTCCCCCCCCCAAGCGCTGAAGTCTTTGTCTTGGTATTTCTTTAAGAGATCTTCCGGGACGTCATAGAATGGCCCGTGCGGGACGTTGACTGTGATAGCGGCAAAGAAGGATTGTTGGTTGTCTTTGGAACGTTTGATGAAGTTTTTGGCAGCATTAAAAAAGACGTCGGTGCAGTAGCCCTTGGTTTGCACTTCTTGGTCATTATGGAAGAGAATGGGGTTGGTGTAACGGCCTTCGCTTTCGATCGGGTCGCTGGGTTGGCCAAGACCACCACCACGGTGGACTAGAGATGTGTCAAATCCTTGGTCGCTGGGGCGCATCGGGTAGTTGTCACCTAAATGCCATTTCCCAAAAAGCCCGGTTTTGTAACCGGCACCGCTGAGGGCTTCGGCAATAGTGACCTCGTCAGCAGCCATCATGGAGCGCCCAAGGTAGGTATCCACACATTTTGTTCGTATGTGATATCGCCCCGTGAAGACGGACGCGCGGGTAGGGGAGCAGACTGGATTGACGTAGAAATCCTTCCAACGCGCACTGTTACTGGCGAGTTGATCGAGCGCTGGGGTTTTTATCCATTCGTTGCCGTGAAAGCTGAAGTCGCCGTAGCCCATGTCATCAGTCACGATTAGTATGACGTTAGGACTTTGTTGGGTAAGGTATTCTGTTTTTTCAGGTTGGATATCGCTGTCGCTGGAGGCGTCTTGGCCATACAGCGTGGCGCAGGTGAAGCTGGTGAGAAAAAGGAATTTAAAGAAAGACATGATGGGATGAAAGTAGAGACTATGCGAGCCTGCGCCAACTCTTTTCAAGAAAGCCACAGATGACAAACGGGTGAGGTTACTTGCCGAGTGGAGCAGATTCGGCCCAAGCGACGGTTTCATCATCAAGAATTGCTTCATCGAGCACATCTTGCGCCCAGGCTTCCTTTTGAGCGATGTGGCTGAGTAGCCGGTGAGCCATGGCCAGTTGAGCTGGGGATTCACTCCAGATGAGGTCCGTTAGAATTCCGCGCCATGCGCTTCCGACGATGGATCGAGGGCTCTGGATTTGCTGCAAAACGCTTTCAGACACTAAGAGGCACTTGTTGATATCTGGCTCGCTGGGCGCCGGTTCAATCTCGTAGGTCATTAGTGACACTCCAGACTCCCCGCTGAGCTCGCATTTTGATTTTGCTCTACGAGCGAGATCTTTACCTAGTAACGATAGAGCCACGAGTCGAGCTTGGTTAGCGTTGTATCCTTTTGCCATGAATTTTCTTCTAAAGGTTACGAAGTTTGATGATCACGGAAGTGAGCAATGCTCCGCAGAGGTTAGCGGTCATATTTTTGCATGTGTTAGCGTAGTCAGCAACAAGCTCTGGGCTGAAGAAAAGATCAACTACGAGTACTAGTATTTCACCGATTGCTCCGTAACCAATGGCAGAGGTGACTACTAAAAGTAGTAAGCCAGCGCTGGGCATGAGTCGTCTTTGATAGCGACTGTGGATGATGTTACACATCGTTTGCCAATTCACCCAAGTAACGACTCCGAGCCCATAGACATGCACGATGGTCTTGTAACTAATCCATTCATTAGAAAACCAAAGTTCATTTAAATAATAGGGCACCCCCTCGCCACCATCCACTGAGGGGAGAGTGATGATTCCACCTGCTAGGTTTAAAAGCCCCAAGAAACTTAGACTCCAAAGAAGGGGGAGTGCGTAATGAATGCGTTTGTGCGCAAGGCAGACAAACACCATCACAAATAACTGCGCCCCAATGTAAGGCAGCGCGCCGTAGTTCTTGAGACTCAGAGATAAAGCAAGAAACCCCAAGGTGTACAAAATTGTAAACGAGGCTACTCCTGTGATTCTGGGGCTTTGGGTTTGAATGAACATAGATGCTGGGTCTAGAGCATGATTACCAAACTCACACTCTGTTGCAAATATAAAGCTGTTGAGGCTACTAGATTGTTGGTATGCGTCAGCGATGAATGTACATCATCTTGAGCTCTTCTACTACGTTGCTAAGTACGAAGGTATCACAGCAGCGGTTAGAAAAATGCCCTACGGTATCCAGCAGCCAGCTGTGAGTGGTCAGATTCTCCAATTAGAAGATGAACTCGGGGTGAAGCTCTTTAATCGTCGGCCCTTTGCTCTTACTGCAGCAGGTGAGATGCTCTACGATTTTGCTTACCCTTTTTTCGCAGGACTTTCAAATGTGGAGGAGCGCCTAAAGGGGGAGGATAGTAAACATCTACGTATATCAGCATCGGCATCCGTGCTAGGGAATCACCTTCCACAGGTGCTTGAGAACCTAAAGCTCAAGACTCCCGAGCTCAAGCTCACCCTCAAGGAGGTGGCCCCCTCAGATGTTTACAACCAACTCACTACTCAGCAGGCTGACATAGCATTGACAGTGCTCCATGGAAGGCTCGATGAAGGGCTTAGATCAATCGATCTTATGACTATTCCGTTGGTTTTACTCGTCCCATCAACCTGCAAAGTAAACTCTCTCGACGACCTTTTGCGTGAAGGTGAAAACGGTAGATTTGAATCAAAACTCCCACTAGTTGGGCTTCCTCCGCATGAAGCGCTGAGTCAAATTTTTCAGGACGGCCTTGATAAGTTGAATGTCGATTGGCAACCATCCATGGAGGTGAACGCTCTGGATGTCATTCAAATATACGTCAGCCGTGGTTTCGGAGCTGGTATCGGCGTCGCGATCCCCGGTGTGGATCCGATTGCTGGTGTTGACGTTATACATCTCGACGATTTTTCCCCACTTGTCGTTGGTGGTGTCTACCAAGGAAAAATGAAGCCTATCG
This sequence comes from Crocinitomicaceae bacterium, assembly GCA_047624385.1. Taxonomy (GTDB): domain Bacteria; phylum Verrucomicrobiota; class Verrucomicrobiia; order Verrucomicrobiales; family Akkermansiaceae; genus Rubritalea. Next base: position 5,557 of record JBLHPP010000032.1, on the reverse strand, counting down.
TTCAGGACTTCTTAAAGATTACCCATGAGTACGTCGAAGATTTTCAATCTAGATAGATTTCGCGAATCTCCGGTTTCAGCTTGCGCTGAGAGCATCGATCACTACACTTTCGCGCCTATGCTAACTGAGAGTAAAAGTAAACGCCCGGCAATTCTTATCCTTGGAGCTCCAGGCTCAGGTAAGGGGACTCAAGGTAAAGCGCTGGGTATGATTCCGCGCTTCTTCCATTGCGCCTGCGGTGACGTATTCCGTTCACTCGACACCCGCACTGAGTTGGGCCAAAAATTTGTAGAATATTCTAGTAAAGGACAACTCGTACCCGACGAATTAACTATCCAACTTTGGGAAGCGCAGATCCAGAATTGGACAGATAGCCACGTCTATTTCCCGGATACGGATTTCCTCATCCTTGATGGAATTCCACGTAATGTGAAGCAAGCTGAAATCCTCAAAGATCACATCGACGTTCATCACATATTCCATCTTTCTTGCCCCGACCGCAATGAACTTGCCCGTCGCATGCGCAAGCGCGCAATCAAAGAGAATCGTATGGATGACGCATCTGAGACTGTGATCGAAGATCGTATCCGCACCTACGAAGCTGAGACCAAGCCAATCCTCGATTTCTACCCAGAAGCTATCCGCACCGACATTGATGCCTCGCAGCAACCTATTAAAGTAATGCACGACATCATTGCTAAGATCACTACGCTCCCAGTATTCAAGGAGATGGATAAAGTTTCTGTCTAATTAGACCACAAGATTTTCTTTCTAAAAAGGGCTGCCTTGGCAGCTCTTTTTTTGTACAAGCAGTCACCACCATCATCTATGTCTAGCAAACGCATCGTCTACATGGCCACAGGGGATATAGCCATCCCAGCATTCAAAGCGCTCATAAGCGAGAAAGCCTACGAGACTGTGGCTCTGATTACTCAGCCTGATAAACCCGTTGGCCGAAAGCAGGTACTCACGCCGCCACAAATCAAGACGGTGGCAGAAGAGGCCTCGATTCCTGTTTTGCAACCTACGCGCGTCAAAAAGGAAGAGGAACTTCAGCTTCTGCGTGATCTTGCGCCAGACATCATTATTGTTATGGCTTATGGTCAAATCCTGCCCAAGGCGCTACTTGAAATCCCTAAAGTAGCTATCATCAACCTCCACGCCAGTCTCCTACCTAAACACCGCGGCGCTTCCTGCATCCAGGCTGCAATCGATCAAGGTGATGCCGAATCAGGCATGACTGTAATGCACGTTACAGAAGGGCTCGATGAAGGTGACATTATTCTAAAAAAGCCATTCAAGCTGGATTCTGACATCACAGGTGGAGCACTCCATGAGATTCTTGCTAATGATGGCCCACCAGCTCTATTGGAAGCGCTAGATCTACTCTTTTCCGATAATGCCTCACGCGAGACCCAAGATGATGCTCTATCTAACTATGTGCCAAAGCTCATGCGCAACGATGGCGAGATCGATTGGAATCAGCCAGCCGAAATTATAGAACGCAGGATTCGTGCCTATGACCCATGGCCGGGGACGTCCTCCAGCTTCAAAGACGCAAAAGGGCGTGCTAAACGTCTAAAAATATTCCCTCAAACTCAGGTTGTATCGGGTTTGAGCGGTTCACCAGGCGAGGTGTTATCAATCGACGATGGACTCACCGTAGCTTGCTCAGTTGGCGGGCTCCGTATTGCTGAGCTCCAGCCAGATGGCAAGCGTCGCATGGCTGCAGGGGACTTCCTGAAAAGTGGCCAGATCACCATTGGTTGCATCCTTGGTGAATAGCTTGCAGAAACCTTTAACTCGACTAGAAATAGACTCATGAAAGATCTAGAACCAGAACTCAAAGCGCAAGTCGTTGAGCTTTGCAACAAGGCTGTAGAAGCCCAGGAAGAAGAGCGTTTCCACGCCTCGAATCGGGACCTCCAGAAGGTTTACGCACTTCTACCAGAACCGAAAGCTGAATGGAAAGCCTACAGCTGGCTCATCTCAAGCATCGCAGACAACCATTTTGAACAAAATGAGTTCGAATTGGCTATGGAGAAGTTTGACGAGGTTTTCAATCTGAATGCTGAATCCAACGAGAATGCTTATCTTTGCCTTCGTCGCGGCCAATGCGCTCTCGAGTTAGAGAATCCAACTCTTGCGAAGAAACTTCTTACTCGCGCCTTTGAACTCGAAGGCAAAGAGCTTTTCGAAGACGAACATTCAAAATACCTCAAACTCGCTAAACAAGCGTAAGAAACCATGGCACGCGAATACAAACTCACCCCGAAGCAGAACGCTGGGGCCCAATCTGGTATTGATTACAAGGCTGCCCTCAACGAACAACAATACGCAGCCGTAACCTCACGCCCAGGGCATGCCCTCGTTATCGCCGGGGCAGGGAGCGGGAAGACCCGCGCATTGACCTACAGAGTTGCCTACCTGCTCGACCAGGATGTGCCGGCTAAAAGTATTCTATTACTCACGTTCACCAATAAAGCATCTCGTGAGATGTTGGAGCGAGTCAAAGAGCTGATCCCTCAGGACACATCAGACCTTTGGGGCGGCACATTCCACTCGATCTGTAACCGCATTCTCCGCCGTCACGCTGACGAACTGGGCTTCACCCGTAATTTCTCAATCCTCGATACCGATGATCAGAAGGCTCTGATGAAGCAACTCATATTGTCTGCGAAAATAGAAGCTAAAGAGCGTCGTTTCCCGAAGCCTGATGTACTGCTGAGCATCTTCAGCCTTTGTGAGAATACCAAGTCCGAGATCAAAGATCTCATCGAGTCTAACTATCCGTATTTCGAAGAATGGCTAGCGGAGATCAAACAACTCCAGCGAGCCTACATCAAGAAGAAGCTCGAAACGAACTGCATGGATTTTGACGACCTCTTGGTTCTTACGCTCAAGCTCCTGAAGCAAGATGAAGATCTGCGCCAGCTCTATCAGAAGAAGTTTCGCTACGTCCTAGTGGACGAGTATCAGGACACCAACTCGACCCAGTGTGAGCTAATCGACATCTTTGTTGGGAATAAAGGCAGCCTGATGGTGGTTGGTGACGATGCGCAGTCTATCTATTCATGGCGCGGTGCGGATATGGGGAATATCCTGACATTCCATGGCCGTTACCCAGACGCCAGCGTCTTTAAAATTGAAACTAACTACCGCAGTTGTCCAGAAATTCTCGAGCTCTCGAATGCTGCTATCAAAGCAAATGTGAGCCAAATTCCTAAGGAACTTCGGGCTTCACGTGAAAAGGGGAGCATGACACCCGCTGTCATCCCGCTCAGCGATCCACGTGCCCAGGCCGATTTCGTGAGCCAGCGCATCCAGGATTTGATCGACGATGGGATCGAACCTAACGAGATCGCTGTCCTTTACCGCGCTCACTATCAGAGCATGGAAGTGCAGATGGAACTCACCTCACGTGATATCCCATTTCAGATAACCTCTGGATTACGATTCTTTGAGCAGGCCCACGTCAAAGACGTCTCAGCATTCATCCGCTTTGTCGTCAATCGTCGTGATGAAATCAGCTTCAAGCGTATGGCTGGCATGCTCCCAGGTATTGGTCCTAAGAGCGCTGACAACCTATGGCTAGCATGGGTCGCGCTTCCTGTAAGTCAGCAAGATGACCCACCATTAGCATTTTCGGAATACCTACTTGAGTTTAAAGTGCCTAAGAAAGCTTCACGAGACTGGGAACAACTCTGCTACACACTCGATGAACTCGTTACTCGCGAGGGATTCCAAATGCCGTCAGAGATGATTCTTAGCATTACTGAAGGAGTCTACGATGACTACATGCGCGAAAGTTTCGATAACTACGACCAGCGCAAGCAAGATATCCAACAACTCATGCAGTATGCTCAGAGCTACACTGACATTAACGAATTCCTTTCCCAACTCTCGCTCATGAGTACCGCCGACGGCGACCCGAAGGCTAACAGGAAAGATGAGAAGAACGAAGACGCCGTCACCCTCAGTTCCATCCACCAGGCCAAAGGACTCGAGTGGAAGGTGGTCTTCCTTATCTGGCTCGCTGATGGGATGTTTCCGATTAAGAAAATCATCGAAATGGAGGATAACAACCAACTCGAAGAGGAACGTAGATTATTTTATGTCGCTCTAACCCGCGCAAAGGACCAACTCTACCTCACCTACCCGACACTTAACCCCAGGAGTTACACCGGTGAAATCCTCCAGACTCCATCACGATTCTTCGACGATTTCTCCCAAGACCTGGTCGAAGAATGGCAAGTCGAAGGCGGCGGTTGGTAGGAGAGTTCTGCTGTTGCTTTCAAAGTGGACGGCAGGATGCTACCGAGGTCTAGCTTTTTAGCTCCCGGACTCGGCTGTCGGAAGAAGATGAACGAGAGCATGTAGTCACACGCACTCATGGCACCCCGGAGTTGATCGGCAATACTCGAGAGTGTTTTACCGAGCGGCTGTGGAATTTATTGAGTCACGGGAAAAGTTTATTCGGGCGTCTTTCACGCTCTAGTTCTGCTATAAGTTCTTCTTCGCTTGGCAATATGGTACGGTATTTAGAGGCGAAGATCTGTTCGTTGCCTTTGAGGACTGAATACTGTACAACGGTTTCGTCTTTGTCCGCACAGAGGATAATACCTATCTTTGGGTTATCGCCCTCGCCGCGTTTCAGATCGCCAAACATGCGCACATACATATCGATTTGACCTATGTCTTGGTGCTTTAGCTTAGTTGTTTTGAGGTCGATGACTACGAAGCACTTGAGCAGGTAGTTATAAAAAACAAGATCGATATAGAAATGGCTAGTTTCAGTGCTGACACGCATTTGACGAGCAACGCAGGAAAAGCCACCACCTAGTTCAAGCAGGAATTTTTGTAGGTCGTTAATGAGGGCTGTTTCTAAATCTTCTTCCTGCAAGCTTGAGTCTTCTGCGATATCTAGAAATTCTAGGATATAAGGGTCTTTGATGAGGTCGAATCTATTGGATAGCTGAGCTGATCGTTTTTTGTCTCACTAGTCTTCTTGCCTTGTCTAGTGGAGAGAAGGCGTTGATAGGTTTGGGATTGTATTTTCCGTTCTAGAGTTCTACTGCTCCAGTTTTCTTTAGAGCATTGCTCGGTGTAGTAGATTCTGGCGGCTTTTTCTTCAACTCGCATAATGGTACGGTGGTGCGTCCAACTCAAATTGCTACGCAGTGCGTAGCAATTTGCACCTTTGGGGTAGATCAGCTAAAACTGCCGGAAGTTACGTAGGTTGGCGTAGGGAAACCCTTTGCCGCATTCGGCAGTGAGCTCCTTGGAAAGTTGCTTGAGCAGCCCTGAACCATGTTTAGTAGAGGCAGACCCGCCTTGTTCTTCTTCTACAATTCTAAGCCCAATACTCCAATAGGCTTGAATCATGGCAGAGTTAATTGCCTGGCTGGCTTTATTTCTCGCTTGGTTAAGGGGCACCTCCCATTGGCGTCAACCTAAGTCGTAACTTATTCATCTAAAGATAAATACATAAATAAATGTGTGTTTATTCTTGACGTGAGGCCAGATCACGCACGCTTGGCATGTCCAAATTTAAGAA
>JBLHPP010000031.1:0-13986 GCA_047624385.1 Crocinitomicaceae bacterium | reverse complement strand
GACCTGTTTGACCATGGCGACGGAGAGTTCCTCGATTTCGGTTTCGGTGAGTTCACGCGAGCTGGTCCATTGATTGGCGGTGTTCGGACTATCAGGGCTGCCGGAGTATGGGGCGCCACCAGCGAGTCCAGTTTGGCCCACCGGAGTACCGGTGTGGCCCGTGGCAAGAGAGGGATCGTCACCGCTCATGGCCGCCGCGCTGTCGAGGTAAGCAACCGGTTTAGCTTTGAGGCTGGAGAAGAAGATTTTCCAAGCCTCAACGGAAGTAGAGTTGATATTGAAGGGGCCCTCGACCATCAGGTGGGCGGCGATCTTATCAGCCAAGCCATCTTGGTAATCGTCTTTTGTGGACATCAAAGCCGCCAGCTTGGCATCATTCATGTTTGCCATGTGGGGCGTGATGCGTCGGTTAGGTAGCGGGTCGGACACTTCTCCTGTATCCGGTAAGAAGAAGTCCTCGGCCACATCTTCAACGGTACGACCCGAGGATCCGAACACCTGGACTTCAGATGGCTGGGGCGTGAGAGAGGAAAAGCAGTACTCGTCCCACAAGGCCTTGTTGGCGAGGTAGGAATGGTCAGCCATGGTGACATTCACGCCGCCATCACTCGTCTCGAACGTGCGAGTCACAGTCGTATAGGCCTTGTTTGCTGGAATCTGCGGATGCGCGTAGGAATTACCAATCGCTTGGAGTGTGTATGGGTAGAGACCGCCGAAGCCAACCGCACGCAGAGTCTGTGTGCGTAAAGTCTGCGCGCTTGGGCCACTCATTTGCCCAGGAGCACTCCCATATCGCATTTCTTGCTGATTACTCATACTCCATCCACCGAGCCGAGCATGGCTGAGGGCGGCGATCGATAGCGGAGGCACGACCGGGATTTCCTGTTGGATCACATGGGTGGTTCCAGATTCCGGAGTGTAACCACCGCCGTAGTATCCTTGACCGTCTGCTGTCACCTGCACAGGAGCTTCGTAGACATCATTGATCAGGTCCGCGGACCAGTTCCATCCGAAATTATAAAGAGCATTCCCGGTGTCATCGTCCAGGAAGGGACTGGAGTGCAAAGGAGACGAATGGAGGAATGGGCGACTGGCAAACTTACGACCACCGGAGACCCCGCCATTAGAGGCGCCACTGGTTTCCGTCCCTGCCATATAGGAGAACTGCATGAATGGCCAACCTGTAGGGAAAACTGCCGGAGGAGGGTCATTGGCACCGGGGATTGTGCCACGGGCGATGATGGAGGCTCCTCTGCGCGATGGCGAGAGTAGGTTAGCTTGACCACCGGTCATACCTTTGGCGAAAAGCGCTTCATTGTAGTCGGTTCCAGCGCCTAGACGCATTGCCATCACACAGTTGTAGCGGTCCCAATTGGTCAAGCCCGAAGTGAAGTCTTGATAACTGCTTTGGTTGGCCATGTAGCCGATAAGGCTCTCGTTGTTAATTCCACGGCTACCCACTTCCATTTGGAGGCGGTCCGATGTCTTGAAACGCAAGAAGCCATTCACCACATTTCTCAAATCCGGTTGGCCAGGATCAGGCTCTAGAGCGTCTGTACCACCAACCGCCGCCGCCGACTGATTCATAAGTATGAATGAATCGGGGTCCCAACCATCCTTGACCTCATGTCCTTCGAAATACGTGTCGGTCTTCATGAAAAAGCTATTCATAGCCCAGCCCTGATACCAATGAGTTCCGGTGAGGCCCATCTTAGATTTTTGATTGCTCAGATCGCCACTGAAGGGAAGTGACATAGTTTTGACTTCTCCAGGCTCTAGATGAACCGGAAATTTACCAGACCAGTAGAGGTTGAAAAAGGAACCAACGCCAGTCAAATCAGAAATGCCCCTGTAGGCGGTGACGAAAGTGCCGTCATTTTTGTTGATGCGTAATGTGAGAGGAGTTTTTGAAAAGCGCATCATCTGTGTGACTAGTTTCGGATCGGCGCGCATCTCCATAATCAGCGGAAGGTTCGTCGGGTTCCAGAGCGTGATCGATGGGGTGATCCCAAAAAAGAGTTCATGTGTGTTCGGAAAGCGATTGTTCCGGTCAATAGGAAGCGCAGGCTCAATTAGTCTGGCGAACATACTCAGCAGAAACTGCACTTTGATGATTCGAGGCTGACGGTACATGGCCGTGTATTCTCGCGGATAGATCGGGGAAAAGCTGGTGGTACCGTAGTCCACAGATGGTAGTTGTAGACCATTTGACATCCCAGTTGAAGAATACTGTACACCTCGTTTATTACTGGTGCGGAAAGGATCATTGGCCGTTGCCCCGGGCGAAACGGCGTCATAGAGTTGATAGTAGGCCGAAAGGTCTTGCAGGGGGACGAATTCCTGTGGGACGCTGGTTAAGGAGGCCATAGAAGTGTCTTTAGTGTCAAACTTATAGAGCATGAATTCGTCGCCATTTTCCGTCAGGGAGATCGGCCGCTCGAGCAAGGTGGAGAGGTCGCGCTTGAGTCCGCCTTCACGGACATCGGCCAAAACCCCGTAGGAATGGGGAGTGATGGAGTGAAAATTATCCGCCGGCGTGCCGGTAGCACCCGCAATCAGGTCCAGAGACCTAAGTGATGGCAGTGCCGCGAGTTGCTCATCGGCAGTCATCGCCTCAAGGCCCTCAATAGTGGTTGAGCCCATCGAACCCGGCGCTTGAGATCGGGCGATTTGGTCCACCAGAGTCGGGGCGGCATCGGACTCATACGAATCATCCATGATGCGGGCTTTCTGGCTTTCATCACCAATCCACCAGCCATAACGGCCTGTAGGCAGGCTTCCAACCACACCAGATTGTACATCCAGCAGCCGCGCGCTGATATGATCCGCTGGATCAGCGTCGGAACCGAGCGACCCCTCACCTACGAGCTGAATGGCGGCAGGTTCGGCTGGATCGAAGTTGGGCATGCGCTCACCTTCCAGCGTCAGGTTGATGGGTGTGTTCTGAGGGTCTGAGCTATCGATATCACTATCGAGTAGCGAAACGAGCCATTGGCGAAAATGGAGATTTTTCTGCGCGTATGCTGGCCGCATAGAATCGTCGGGCTGATCTCCGATGGTTTGGTGGTGGCTTTCCGTGGAGGGATAGTTGTCATTGACGGATGCTGGCACTGTTCCCGCGACCCACGAATCCCAGACACCAGCCCAATGAGGATTGGCGACTGTAACGTCCTCTCCCGCGTCATTTATTGAAAGAATGTCTGCATTGGCGGAAATTCGCTGGTCGGGACCCATTTGCTTCTGCAATTCACCGATGGCGATCATCAGAGCCATCCGCGCATTCGCCTGAGCTTCCGCCATGGCCTTACTATTCTGACTGGAGCGCAGCTCAATCTTGCTCAGACTCAACATCCCCAAGGCGACCATGACTAATAGAGCCATGATCGAAATGGTCGCTATCAGTGCAAAACCACGCTCACTACGACATTTTAAGGGATAGCGTGAGGTGAAAGCTCGAGGTAAATTAATTTTCGTAATCATAGGAAAGGAACTGATTTAATTTAAAATCACAATGTAATTACAAAAAAATACCTCTCCCCCGCATATTTGTCAAAATATTTCATATGTATCTCCCTTGACCCCTGTCCATTAAATGGACAGGGTATTTCCAATGAATGAAAAGCACTTTTTAAGTATTGCCGAGCAAGTGGTAGAGCACTTGCGTGAGGAGATCATTAGTGGTCGTTGGGCTAATGTGATGCCGGGCAAGAACCATCTGGCGGAGGAGCTAGGGATTAACAAGAAGACGGTCGTAGTTGCGCTGAACCAACTCGAGCAAGAGGGAGTTCTCGAGGGGCAAGGGCCAGGTCGGAGGCGCAAAATAGTGCTAGCGCCTGGCAAAAAGGCAGAGGCCACGATGAAGATCGCGATCCTAACTTACAATAACCACGCCAAGCAATTAGAGTATTTTATTAAAATCCAGCACAGGCTAGCGAAGGCTGGGCATCAGGCCTTTTTTCTGGAACAAAGCCTCACCGAACTCGGAATGAACGTGCCGCGTATCCAGCGGATGGTCAAAACAGTCGATGCCGATGCCTGGGTGGTGTGCGCAGCCTCAAGCGAGGTGCTGCATTGGTTTTCTGAGCAACCTTTCCCCGTATTAGCCATATTCGGTCGGCTGAGTGGGCTTCCTATTGCGGGCGCAAAACCGGACAAGGTGCCCCCGCTTGGGGATGTCACACGTCAACTGATAGGTCTCGGCCACCGCCGTATTTCCCTGCTTACTCAAAGTGCCCGACGGCTTCCAGAGCCGGGACACTTCGAGAGACTTTTTCTCGAAAATCTCAAGTCCCACGGTATCCATACAAGCACCTATAACCTACCCAACTGGGATGACAGCACCGAGGGCTTCCATAAGGCACTCGACGCGCTGTTCACAACCACCCCTCCAACCGCTCTGATACTCGATCAGGCTAATTTATTGTTTGCGGCACAGCAGTTCCTTCAAAGCCGGGGGCTGCGGGTGCCGCAGGATGTCTCGCTGATTTGCACGGACTACGACCCGCATTTCTCATGGAGTTCACCATCTATCGCCCACATTTACTGGGATAGCCGTCCGGTGATCCGCAGGGTTGTTAACTGGGCCACCAATATCAGCTGCGGCAAAAAGGACATCAGGCAGAACCGCACTCCGGCTGAGTTCATCGCGGGCGGCACCATCGGGCCGGCGCCAGCGGCGTAGTCATGCGTCAGGAGTTGGATAAAAGAGCTATATTAATTTCCCAAGGGGCTTGGGTTGATCGTTCAATTTTTACCGTAGATCGCACTGATTTTCATAGGTAAATGCCTGCGGCGCTCGACAGGATTCACTGAATTTTACAGAATTTTCAAAATGGTTATCTGATGCACCAAAGCTCATCATATCAGAGTCAATAATCACTCTCTCCCTTGGAGTGCTGTGGCTTGACACAGCTCTGTGGCTGGGGCGGCTTGACGCGCGCGGTGGCATGACCACCCGGAATGTAATCATTCCCCCAACTCTCAGACCACGCAATCAGCAACAGGCTTCATCCTATCGGTCGGAACACTGAACACGGAAAACTACCTACCCCATGTGTCGAGCAACAGCCTCACCAGAGCTGTGTCAAGATGCGGCAGCTTCGCCTTGCATCCGGCTCCTTTTGGGTTTCTTGCGCCCACGCAGGGATGCAGGATATAAGAAAGAGTAAGACGATGCGTAGTTTCATGATTTGGCAAGCGAGGGTTTGGATGTATTGGTGAACATACTACATCTGGCGTAGTAGGATTCTTAACCGCGTTGTAGGGTATAGAAATCGATGGTGCTCTTAGCTTTATAATCTGAAGTCACGATAAAAGTATACCTTTGGTAGCTTTCCACCTGTATTCACTATAAATCCGACGTGCCTACTTTTAGTATCGTGCCACCAATGCTGCTCAGTGATCCTTTTTAAATCCCCTTTAGCATGACGCTGGTATCCAAGTTCAGCTCTGTAATGGCCACTTTTCGCTACTGGACTCTTGGAGACGGTCCGGCCTTTGGCCGCGACCGACATTTTACTTTCTCCCAGCTTAGCTACAATCCGGTGGTCTGTAAGATTGAACCATAGCGTTTCCCCCGGCTTAAGTTTGCCGTTACTCGTGTTAATCATATTCATTCGAAGTGGTAGCGTTGAATTCGAAGGATCGGGGGAAACCAGAATATAGAAATCCTGGACAGCCTCTGAGATTTTCAACCTTGGGCCGCCTAGCGGCAGATTTTCCAAATCAGAGATTCTATTAGGTGTCATCAGGATTGTGAGTTCACCCTTTGGCAGAGCTATGACTTGCGAAAAGTTCATGCTGGGCAGGCTAACCTGCTGGCTTTTTTTGCCATCGAAGAGGTAAGCTACTTTGGGCGCATCGTTTGGCCGTTCTGGGAATACGATGCGACAGGTCCGTCCTGTCTTGCGCTCTTTCGCTGGCTCTCTCGCTGTTTGCGCACTAGCCGAGTAAGTTAGGCCGATAGCTGATACGATTAAAATGAATAAGAATCTCATGTGACTTTTTTATAGATTTCGTGGTCTTTTTAAATTCAAACTTCGTGCTTATTTAACCATCTGAATGACATAATTTCATACTTTCTACCAAACTCGGTATTCGTCGGAGATACTGGAGAATCAATGGAATCAGCTGGATCGGATGTTTCAGTAAAATTACGCGTCCGCTGTACTACAGCCTCGCACCAGGCCTTAGCTAAGACCTTACCACTTGGATCCAAGGTTTCCCCATAAGCACGGATGGTAAATGTGTCATCCCGAGCACTCATGATCGGAGCAATGGGCCGCAGAATGTCTGCCTGACGGATCCAACCTGGAGCACCATACGCACTACTGCCTTCTGCCGCCTCAGCAAACTGATAGTCTGCACCAACAAGCTTGGGATCAGCTGCAGGCATCGTTGTGTCTGAGAGCATGTTGCCAGGATCGCGAAGCTTCGCCATCGGGTCAGCAGTTAAATTATTAATGGCAGTTTGCACTACTCCCGCCAGAGCTCTGTCATCCTCAGTACTAAGCTGCCGGTTTACGAACTCGGAGAGAGAAAGGAATGGCCCCCTTAGACGCACTTGATCCACAATTTTCTTTGCTAGGTCCACGATCTGATCGTCGTCAAGGCTTCTGAAACCTGTATATTCAGTAGCATCTTCAAAGTGCCCAGCAACGACAGACTGAGTACCTGCCTCAGCGTCAAAAGCGACAGCACCACGAGAAACCGGGTGGCCGTTAGTTGCGGCAGTCGAATCAATTCCATTTTCTCCGTACCTAGCAATCACTTCTCGATTCTTTGCATGGCCCAATACGGCTTTCCATGCGTCGATCGAAGTCGAATTCACATTGAACATCCCATCCACCTCAAAGCGGGAGGCCACCTTCAGCCAGCCATCGCCATCCGGGCTGTTGATGATTTCGTCAGCACGATCATCAGCATCGCTTGATGACAACTTCTGGTCTTCTCCAATTGGCCTGTAGGCACGGTTGGTCAACTCGGAAACGCCCATCAGATATTCTTTGTAGACTGTATCAATATCTTTGTCGATATCGCCGCCCAAGACCGTTGGCTGAGGGGCGATCGAGGAAACAAACCAGTCATCAAAAAGAAGATGGTTCGCACAGTATGCATCGTCATGCTGAAGGTTGTAATCGACACCGCTTGGATGCAGAGTAGGCGGCACAATATCATCATTAGGAATGAGAGGTGTGCCATCACTGTTGCCGATCAGATTCATTTGGAACGGCGGGTAAGGATTCTGTCCTCTGGGATTCCAACCCTGAAGCTCAACTAGGGACGCCATCGGCCGCAGGGGAATTTCAGCCATGATCAGCCGCTTGAGTCCGTCCCCGCTCTGGTAGCCTGTTCCGATGAATCCATTCGAGTCGCTTAGATTTGGGGTGGTAGTGGATCCGATGCTGAGAGAATGGTATGCGAAGTCGAAGGTATTGTTTGCCGGGTGATCTTTGGCTATTCCGCTCGCTGGATCGCTCAAAACCATCCCGGCTAGTGGGTTACTTTGCACGGTGCCTTTGGTTGGCCGGTTCTGTTCGGTTCCCGGCCCAGTGCCTATGGTCATGCGGGGACCAAAGCTTGCCGAAAAAACAGGGATCCACTGGCCCTCAAGCTCCCCTACCGAGTATCCCACTTCATCGAGATCATCAGGCGGCCAATACATGTCGCCTTCGCTTTCACTCGCCAATGAAGTGATATTGTGAAACTCGTCTCCTATCGCCGATGGGTGTTCAGAAGTTCCACCAAAGTGGGAACTTCCTTCCCCGAAAGAGAGGGAGAAGCCGTTTCCGGGAGCCCGGTCCCGATAAGGCTGAGTAACCCTGTCGTTCCTAAAGAGGAACCAGTAGCTTCTAGTAGCTAAGAGGTTCGACGAGGAATTAAAATCTCTTCCCACAATATTGGTTGGGTTGTAGCCCTCCTTCAGCCTCAAGGTGGCACCAGAGTAGCCGTAGCCGTTTTCCATCCAATCCGGTGAGAATATTTTCGCTTCCCCAGGTTTGAATGTGAGCGTTCCCTCTGGAAGCCAGCATGCGCCTGTCCGCAAATCTTTCCATACAGAGCTTGACCCATATTTAGTCACGTTACTCGGCAATTGATTGTCGTATGGGTTTGCGTAATTATTGGGCCAATCAAGAGTCTGAAAGTTGCCATTCGAAAACAATCTGTATGCACTACTGGGGACTGTATCAGGGTCCGGATAGCTCACCTTATTGACGATCGCCATTGCCCCTGGCAGAGAACGTCGCCATCCTAATCCAAGGAAGTTCTGAGGTTGGCCACGGACTAATCCACTGATCTCGTGCTCTAGTGAGACATTGTAGGGGTTCCATAGGGTGAAAATTGGCACATACATCAATCTCAATTGATACCTTTTCGGAGTTCTATTGAGCCGCGCCGGATCTTCGACGGCTGTCGCATAGACGAGGAACTGAAACCGGGCGATCTGCGGATGGAGTAATTGTTTGTGCTTATAGTTGTAGATTTCATCGGAAGTGATCGAAGACGCCCTCATCTTGGCGATCTTATCCCAGACGAACGGGCTCTTCACGACACCAGAACTGTAGGAAAAGTTCTTGTAAGAAGTGGCAAAGCTCTGGAGCGAGGTCCAAGAAGCGGAGGCCGCATGGTAAGTGCCCGGTTGTTTATATCCCAGAATCAGCGAATACTCGCTCCACGGGTAGAGATTCGACTGTGCAGGCTCGTAATCGCTGGTTGTCGGTTTGGGGACCTGGGAAGTGGCACCCGTGTCAGGAGTATACCTAAAAAGTGGTAGATTCCCTCCTGGATAGTCATTGTAAATGGCGTCCCACTTTTCCGTAAGAATGGAGAGATCTTTGCGCCAGCCCCCTGTTGCGGTGTTGGTCAACAGACCCACTGATGAAGTAGAGAGATTGTGGAAGCTTTGCTGTGGCTCTAGGGGGTTGTCAGCTACGATAAGCTCCGTCGAGCGAAGGGTGAGTCCTTTGTTAGCTAGTCCTTCTAAACCAGTGCTTGGATCAAACGGTTCATCAACGAGTGAATCTAAGCCAAAAACTCCCGCATTGGGAACCGTATTGCTCTGCCCCATCTCCACCCAACCAGCAACGTCATCTGTCCGGGGCTCGTACGGCTGTATCAGGCGGGCCTTCTGGTTTTCAGGGCTCACCCACCAAGCGAAGGATCCAGTAATAAGATTATTCTCATCTTTCAAGGGCTGAGGCGTTACATGCACTTGTCCTGGATTGCTCTCCCCCAATGTGCCCTCTGAAAGTAAAGGAATCGTGCCTACTGTGGAATCATCGTTGAAAACTAATGCGCTAGGTGCCGGAGACTGAGGTTCCTGCCCTGACTCTGCTCCAGAAACCAACCAAGTGAGGAAATGGCCGCTGGTTGATTCAGACCTTGTTTTCACTGTGTAATCAGGCTTGATTGGACGTCCGGTGCTATCGTGATCCGTGCCCTGCCAGCTTTTCCAAACTCCTGTCAGCGGCGGTGCACCTGATTCAACAATATCCGCCGGGGCGGTGATCCTGGTGTCGGATCCTGTGTGTCTCTGTAACTCACCAATGGCAATCATCAGAGCCATCCGCGCATTCGCCTGGGCTTCCGCCATTGCCTTACTATTCTGACTGGAGCGTAGCTCGACCTTGCTCAGACTCAACATCCCCAAGCCGACCATTACTAGTAGTGCCATGATTGAAATGGTCGCGATCAGGGCAAAGCCACGCGTGCATCGATGCTTCGACGAGCGCGATAAGAAGGTCGATGAAGGAGAAGGATGAGAGCTTGAGTAGCGGGGTTTGATTTTCATATCAGTAAGAACAGAAGGGTTTTCAATAAAAATACAATGTAGTTACAACAAAGTAACCAATTCCCAGCCCGCGCGTCAAACACAAACCGTAATAAGATATTTTGGGGGAACGGCCTCCTTAGATGAATGCTGTATTAGGAATTGATAATTTATAAGCCCTCGATGTAATACTCAGATCTACCCGAATCTTTCAGGTAAGGGCACCTCCGGCAACTAGCGTTGGTGGTGCTGGAAAGAATTTCAAGCGGGGCTAGGCGTGATGAGTGAGCGGATTTTTATCCGTGAACGAAGAATAACGCAGCCTTGCGCAGAAAGGCTTTCCAGCCCGAAGGGGGCATATCTTCAAAAACGAGCTACGCTCGCAAATTTAAAGAATTAATAACTCACACACCGACAGCGGGAGTTGCCGGAGGTGCCCGTAAGTAATTTAATGCCCCTTGCTGAATGACCAAGTCGCTAGAAGGCCTGTTTCATAAAAGTTACTTTGATGAAACGTAGTCACTTTATGACGAGTAATACCACACGAACACAATAACATGATATTCTTTTCACGTTTTTAGTTGCACGTTACGAAGTTCTATATAAACCAACTGTAGAAACTTCATCAACTAATTCATGGAACTAGCATTACAAAACCTTATTTCACCGATTGTTCTCTGCTTTGTCCTAGGGGCAATAGCGCGGTGGGTGAAAAGCGACTTTGAACTGCCTGACGCAGTTTACCAAAGCCTCTCGATATATCTGTTACTCGCGATCGGCCTAAAAGGTGGAATTGCTGTTTCCCAATCGACTTTTTCTGAACTGATCGGTCCAGCAATCCTCACATTGGCATTAGGGATCATCACTCCGCTCTCGGCATTTTTTGTGATGCGCAAGTTCGGCCGCCTCTCTACCACTGATGCGGCCGCCACAGCAGCGCACTATGGTTCTGTCTCGGCAGTGACTTTTCTAGCAGCAATTGAAGCCGCTAAAATGTCAGGGTTTGAGCCCGAGGGCTACCTTGCTGCTCTTGTCGCCATTCTTGAGGTTCCCGGCATTATAGTCGGTCTGGTTCTAGCAAGAGGAAAGGGCAGCGGGAATATGGGTAAAGCTATCCATGATGTACTTGCTGGAAAGAGTATCTTCCTTCTCATCGGCGGCTTGATCATCGGAGCTCTCTGCGGTTATGAAAAAATGCAAGCTGTGACACCCTTCTTCATCACTCCATTCAAAGGAGTCCTCTGCCTATTCCTTCTAGAGCTAGGAACTGTAGCTGCTGGACGCATGCGCGATATGTCTCAAGCTGGATGGAGGCTGATTGTGCTGGGATGCGCGATACCAGTCGTCCACGGCTGTATGGGTACCATTGCCGCCAGCATGATTGGTATGAACCCAGGTGGAGCAGCTGTACTTGGAGCGATGGTAGGAAGTGCTTCCTACATAGCTGCGCCAGCTGCCGTAAGAATTGCTCTTCCTGAGGCCTCACCTGGCATCTACCTTACCTTAGCATTAGGTATCACCTTCCCCTTCAACCTAATCTTTGGAATCCCACTTTACCTCAAAACTGCCACCTACTTCTGCTCATGAATATCCAAATGAAAAAAGTAACTATTGTCGCGGAGCGTCTGCTCAAAGAACAAGTTCTCGATCTACTCAAAAAACAAGGAGCTACTGGCTACACTCTCACTGCCTGTGAAGGTGAAGGGAGTAGGGGCGTTAATGCCTCTGACTGGGAAGGTCGTAACATCCAAGTCGAAACAATCGTAGACCCCGAAACTGCTGACAACATTCTAGACCGCGTATGCTCGGCATTCACAGAGCACTACGCCGTCATTGCTTTTCACTGCGACGTCACAGTCCGTAGAAAAAGTAAGTTCTCTCCTCCTAAATAACTCACGAAGCCTTCAGACCAATGTTTATAAGTAACTTTCTCCTAAGATTACTCATGCAACAAAAGCCACCGAAAACACGAAAGAACAAAGCCTAACTAGCTTGTTTACAAATCATCTGCTACCTTAGACAGCTGAAAGCTAAAATAGCTTAATAAAGCGAAACTATCACATCTGAATAACTATGAAAAACATCCTAATTATTGGCGGCTCCCACGGTATTTCTCAGGCTCTAGCCGATCAACTCCGGGAAAGTGGCCACTCCGTAATCACCGCAAACCGCACAGGATCTGGAGAGCAGCACCAAATATTTGATGCTGGATCGATCACAAATCTCGACCTACCTGAGCAACTAGATGGGCTAGTTTATGCGCCAGGCTCTATCACACTGAAACCATTTCACCGGCTCAGTGAGCAAGATATTTTAGAGGAGTTTAAACTCAATGCTCTAGCAGCTGTGGCCTGCATCCAGCAAGCTCTTCCCGCCTTAAAAAAATCGCCTGCAGCCTCCATCGTTCTGTTCTCGACGGTAGCCGTCCAAACCGGCATGACATTCCACGCTTCGATCGCTATGGCTAAAGGAGCCATCGAGGGTTTAACCCGCTCCTTGGCTGCTGAACTTTCACCACGCATACGCGTGAATGCCATCGCCCCTTCTCTGACAGAGACTCCATTGTCAGCCATGCTTCTGAACTCTGAAGCAAAGCGAGAGGCGGTTAGCAATCGTCACCCGCTGAAAACCATCGGTGATGCTAATGATATAGCCTCACTCGCAGGCTTTCTCCTTTCAGAAAACTCAAAATTCATCACCGGACAGATCATACAAGCTGACGGCGGTATAGGGAGTTTACGCACATTCTAGACCTGATTGAGCACTCATATTTTAGTGACTCCCATGACATGATTCGGCTGCGAGGCTCTATTGCCTAGTAACCTCTGAGGTCGGTCTCACACGTGCATGCCGATAGCCAATTATTGAGCTCTAAAGTCTCACCAAAGATTAGCCCAGAGGCCGAAATATTGAAGTCTCTGGGACTCAAGTAGCAATAAGCTGGCCTCCGAAGGAGCCGAATATAGTGGCTGAAGTGAGGTCTGTTAGCTGTTGTATCCCAGTAATTGCTTCAAGAAATTAAGTGACTCATTTTTACGTTTGGCAATTAATAATGGCACTTCGGTCTCTCGAATCACGTCGGAGGTCTGACCTCCCATTAAGGCGACAGAAAGAGCATGCCTGCCATGTGAACCTATCACGATAAGATCACTTTTCTTCTCCTTCGCTTCTTTCAAAATCTGGACACCAGCCAGAGGGTACTCAACGATTCTGTGATTCCATTTTTCAGGGTTAGCACTATCTTTTTGAATGAAGCTCTTGAGATTATTAGCTGAAATATCAAATAATCGTGAACGAAGCATATGCGGATCCGTTGCTTGTAAAGCTCTAGAATGTCTCGGTATGCTTACAACATGAACAGCATTTAAGTCGACAGAGGATGGGTGGAAATCAGCGAAAGCTTCTGCCCACTCTAGAGCTAGAGGTGAAAGATCTGCAAAATCCACTCCTAGCAAAATAGAATTCAATGTTGGCTCTGCATTCTCTGGAATAACCAATATCCCCACGGGACTTTTCCTCGCTATTTTTTCGACTAAACTGATTCCATAAGTTGTCTCCTTAGGCAAGACTAACAGATCGTACAACCCCGATGATAAGCGCACCAACATCCCTTTAGCTGGAGCATCTTTAAGGACAATCGTTTCAAAATTGGTACCAGACGAAAACCTCTTTGCCATACTTGAAATTCTATCCGCCTCCTCAGAAGCGAAAACATCCCACTCTGCATCGCTAGATTGAAAATCTTCATAACAAATGATCAGATCTACTGACTTCGAATCAGCGAACTCCGCGATTTTACCACACCACTGCATTACGATTTCGTCAGAGGTATTGTGCGGGATGTAGCCTAAAATATGTTGAAATCGTTTCATGATGTAATTATTCTATAGTGTTAATTTCTAGCACTACCATACATGCTATTTATAACATGCAAAATAAATAGTGATTTAAATTACGCGATATAATATACGCGCATTTAACTTCGTTATTAATTTAACCAGTTAATATTTTGAGTGAAGTATGGATCACTCCCCAATGGCACATAGTTAAGTCTATTTTGGTGAGCTTTGAGACGCATTGTTTTGCTTCATAGTGCCAGCTATTCGTTCCATCTATCAAGATGCTAGCTACTGAATACTCGCTACTAGCTAGCCTCAATAAGTCTAAATCTTCAAGTGTGTCGATTGACGACCAAGACCCTTAAGTAAGTGCCATTG
>JBLHPP010000030.1:0-14051 GCA_047624385.1 Crocinitomicaceae bacterium | reverse complement strand
CCAATACCTATCAGTCAGTTAACTTTTCCTTATGTCATCTTATTTAAACAGTAAAATAATAATATTATGCCTGCTCGTCGTTCTGACTAATTATTCTTTTGCTAAAATTGATTTCGCAGCTGAGATCTGGCCTATTCTTGAAGAGCGTTGTATTTCTTGTCACAGTCCAAAGGCTGAGAATAAAAAGAGAAATCCTAAAGGGGGGATCAGGCTGGACAGCCCCACATGGATACAAAGAGGCGTGGTGGAAGATGGCGAAAAAGATCAAGCGATTGTCGTGCCAGGTAAGCCAGAGGAAAGCTTACTCTATACGGCCATTATTTTGCCCGAAGACGATGACGACATCATGCCAGCGAAGGGTGAACCCTTAACAAAACAACAACAACAAATCATTTTTGACTGGATCCAGTCGGGGGCTTCTTATGAGGGATGGGTAGCTTCTTCTTCTGGCGCAAGCAAAGGCAAGCAAGTTAGCTCAAGCAGCTCTCAAACAGACTTAGAAAAGCAAACTAGCTCGCTGAATACGGGGGGAGTGCGTCGTTTGACGGATGTTAAAGGGCGCACAATTGAGGCTGAGATTTTGAAAGTAACGGGTGATCAGGTTCACATTAAGCTCATCAAGTCCGGTAACCTCCATACCATCGCTCTGAAGAAACTGAGTAAGAAAGATCAGGAATTTTTGCGTGGTTTCACTCCGCCGAAGCCTGGTCGGTCAGCTCTCGCAAGTAAGACTGGCTCAGGGCCTGTTGAGCCGCTGATCATTCCTGAAAAGGTGTATGGTATACTCGATAACTACTGCATGGACTGTCACGACGGTGAAAGTGAGAAAGGTGACATCCGATTCGACACGCTGTCTGGCCTGTCGGTAGCTGCCCGTCTTGATTTATTTAACAAGATGCAGGAGCAAATCTATTTCAAGGAAATGCCACCGAAGAAAAAGAAGACGCAGCCAAGCGATGCTGAGCGTGCTGCGCTGGGTACTTGGCTGAACCTAGAGTTACGGAAACACGATGCCTCAGAACTGGAAGACAAACTTCGCTATTATCGTTACGCAAACTATATCGACCATGAGCAATTATTCAATGGCTCCATCAAGGACGAAGCTTACACAGCATCGAGGCGTTGGCTGGTAAATGGCTTGATTTACAATGAACGTATGAATGACGTCTTCCGACTCAAGGGAAGAAGTCGTCAAAAGCAATTTTTTGGCGTCGTCAACCCTTTCAATGTGTCGACTGATTCAGGTGTCCGGTATTATGACAATAACTCGGTGGAAGGCGGGCAAATATTGACCTTGATCGCCAATGCCGAATGGGTGGCCGACAGGCAATTAAGAAAGGCCTTACTCAAGAGCGGTGAATTCAAATTCCCTGCTGCCTATCACACAACAGGTCGCAGACAGATGATCTACAAATTCCCAGGTGAAATGTGGCAGCTTGATAAAACGGAAAAGGAATTTGAACGGATTATTACGAATAAAGCATTTCCGTCTGACTCAGATCTGAAGGCTGCTATTAATGTCCAATATGAAGGAGCCATGCAACGGGAGGCAACGAAAGCTGAGATGTCCCGCTGTTTGCAGTACACCAAAGAAGCGATCAAGATCGGTGGCAACAGTGAAGGCTTAAGAAAGATGCTGGTCACGGTTTTACTGGAATCAGATTTCATTTACAGACCTGAGCTGGGCCTGAGCGGTAAACTCAGTTCACGCGACGCAAGCTACGCCATTGCTTATGCCTTAACAGACAAAATACCTGATGACGCATTGCGCCAAGCCGCCAACAACGACAAGCTGCAATCCCAAGACGATTACAAGCGTGAGGTCACAAGAATCCTGGAGGATGACTCCATTGAAAAACCTCGGATCCTGCGCTTTTTCCAAGAATACTTCGGCTATGACAATATCTTCAACGTGTTTAAGGATGAGGAGCGATTTCTCAGTA
Source organism: Crocinitomicaceae bacterium (assembly GCA_047624385.1). Taxonomy (GTDB): domain Bacteria; phylum Verrucomicrobiota; class Verrucomicrobiia; order Verrucomicrobiales; family Akkermansiaceae; genus Rubritalea. The sequence goes on along the minus strand of JBLHPP010000030.1, from coordinate 12,108 downwards.
AATACAACCCGCGTAGAATTGTTGCATCCAAATACACCTACGCAGTACCTGGTCAGGTCTACGACGAAGCCAATACTTTAATTCAGCATATCCTTAACAATGACAAAGCGGTGTTAAAGCAGTTGCTAACAACTAATAAGTTTTTCGTGTATCACAATGGAGATAATGAGGACATGAAGAAAAAGGTGACCAAAGAGATAGAGAGAGAAGATGAAAACAGAAACATTTATAATACATTAAAAAACACCAACTGGAAGAAGGATACGGAGGCCGTCGGCAAGAAGGCTGGTCTATATCTCAATGGTAAAGGCGAGGTGAACGCTGGAGCGCTCAGAAATGGTATGCTTAAATTTGAGAAGAAGTATGGGGAAGGCGGTTGGGCGACGAAAGATAAGATACCTCTGCCTGGCGGCGAAAGCCATGGTAATCATAGAGATTCCATGAAAGTCTACAACTTGGACTACCGCAAATGGTCCTATCAAGCGGTACAGCCAATGAAGATGGACAATCGTATTGGCTTCCTGACCCACCCCGCTTGGCTGGTCGCGCATTCCCAAAATGCGCATACCGACCCTATTATAAGAGGGAGGTGGATCAGGGAAAAATTATTAGGTGGATTCATCCCTGATGTGCCCATCACGGTAGACGCAAAGATACCCGATAATCACCATGAAACACTGCGAGAACGTTTTAAAGTCACCGAGGCTAAAGCATGCTGGCGCTGCCACGAGCAAATGAATCCACTCGGCTATGTGTTTGAGAGCTATGATGATTTTGGGCGTTTTCGCACGCAAGAATATCTCGAGCACTCAGATAATATCATTGAGACAATCAAAGTATTCGAAAATGGGAATAGAGGGGCACACACACCTTTTGATAAGCACATTTATAAAACGAAGGCCGTTAACTCTGAAGGTTATCTAAAGGGAACCAGAGACCCGAAACTCGACGGTAAAGTACATAACGTCAACGACTTGATGACAAATCTAGCCAAGTCGGATTATGTGCGTCAAATATTCATACGGAACGTTTTCCGTTACTTCATGGGCCGCAATGAAATGCTGTCGGATTCTAAAACACTGATCGAAGCCGATAGTGCCTATGTCGATAGCGGTGGCAGCTTCAATGCTCTGATCGTTTCACTCTTATCTTCTGATTCATTTATTAAGCGAAAAAACACCAAAAAATAACACCATGCGCACACGTAGAACATTTATAAAAAATTCAGCTGTCACGCTGTCGTCTCTCTTTGCCATGTCGAAGATGTCGGCGCTGCAGGCAAGTATAACAAGCGGTCAATCAGGCAACCAAGTCACACCACGATTTATCTTCCTCAGAAAGAGTAACGGCACCAGCCCGGAATGGCTGACCCCACCGACCCTCAAAGACAGTGGTAAGGCGCAGGAAATTTCCTTAGACACGCACGACCTGCCGGACTGGATGGCACCGCTGACGGATCACAAGAGCAACTTAACCATCCTTCAGGGTCTTTCGGCTAAGATGTGTGCCATGGGACACAGCACCTACCAGTCTCCGTTAGGAGTCTGTCGCTCGGCAGAACGAATAGGCACTATCTCGCGTGCGACCGTGGATGTAGAACTGGGAAAACTCATGCCATCACCCTTTGGTCATCTTGAATTCACGTGTGCCAAAAACGCCAAGGGTGTGGTTCGCGGCATGTCGGCCTTCGGCCCCAAGCAACCCAACTTCGCCTTTGCTACTCCCGCCACCGCTTATCAAAACCTTTTTGTGCAGGCTTCTTCAGATAAGAAAAGTCAGATCAGAAACACGCTCAATAGCAAGATGTACGACTACATCCACAAGCACATCAAGCCCAATACAACGGGTGTCAATAATGCCATTGAAATTAAGAAAATTGATGACTACGCGCTATCGGTAGAGGCCTTGATCAAAAGGAATGAACAACTCGTTTCAATGAGCGATCAAATCAAAAAACATGCTCCTACGATGAGTAAAGAAATGATGGCCGATGAATACACGGTTCTTGAGCAGCAAGCGGCTTTTGTGGATGTCATACTGGCATCTCTTTATGCGGGGCTTAGCAATGTCGTCACCTTCACTTTAGACACTTTAGGCACCGATTACTCTGGGCTGGTTAATGGCGGCAACGTCGATTTGCATGATGTCGGTCACGGCAAACCATTCCAAGGCGTCGAGGCTTTAGCCATCAGGAACAAGCTACGCACCCACCATATGACATTAATTGATGGACTGGTTAAGGGCTTAAAAAGCATGCCTGAAGGTTCGGGCACCATGTTCGATAACACCGTCATTATGTACCTACCGGAAAATGGTGAAAAACATCATAGCATTGGCACCGAAGTTCCATTCGTGATCCTATCCGGCGATAAAGTGAAACTGGATATAGGCCAGGGGCATTATATCCGCCTCCCCGGCTATGATAATAAAGGTCATAAGACTTTAGGAAATTGGTACACCACCCTCCTGAATGCCTATGGAAATCCCATTGAGCATTATGGCGATCTTGATATCAGCCTCAACATCAATCAAGAAGGACCTATTCAGCAATTTATGCTGTGAGCCCATTTTACTAGAGGTCGGAAGTCGGTTACCTCGTTTTCTTAATCTCACCCCCCTTTCTCCCCCTCTCCGATCTCCACAACAACGTCCTCAGGGACACAACTAAAAAACAAATACATAGCAGTAAGATGAAATTAATTAAATTAGCAATAGCTAGTGTCGTTGCATTACTGATCTCCGATCTCGGCATGGCCTCTGCAGCGGATAAGTCGGTTAAGGTTTTTATTCTTGCTGGCCAGTCTAATATGGAAGGACATGGCAAAGTTGAATATGGACGTAATCCGGAATACAAGAAAGGGGTGAAGGGAGTGCGACGTGAAATTAAAGGTGGTCTTTACTGCCTGCGATCACTTGCCACCGACCCTGAAACATCTGCCACCTACAAGCATCTACTCGATGCCGAAGGCAAATGGGTTGAACACGACAACGTCTTGATCTCCACTACCACAGGTGGTAAGAAAACAGGAAAACTATCCGTCGGCTTCGGCGCGGGTAACTGGTTCGGTCCCGAGCTTGGATTTGGACATGTTGTCGGGGATGCCATCAAGGAACCCGTCCTGATCATCAAGACCGCGTGGGGTGGTCATTCGTTAGGTATAAAATTTCGCCCGCCATCAGCTGGCCAGCCCAACTACATGAAAAAGGCCAAAGAGGAGGAGGTGGGTTCCTCTTATCGAAAGATGATTGAGATTGTCAACGATATCACCGGTGACCTTGGAAAGCACTTCCCCGAACTCAAAGGGTACAAAGCCGAGATTGCCGGGTTCGGCTGGCACCAGGGATATAACGATGGTTGTTCCGAAGAGATGACTGCCGAATACGAGAAGAATATGGCCCTCTTTATCAAGGATGTGCGCAAGGATCTGGGCGTCAAGAATTTGCCTTTCGTCATTGCTAACACGGGGATGGGCGGCGTGCAGTGGACAAAGGGAAAATTTTTGACGCTATGCCAGGCGCAAATGGCTATTGGCGACCCTCAGAAGCACCCAGAGTTCAAAGGTACCGTCACTTCTGTCGACACCATCCCCTTTAAGGATCTAGAAGAAAGGGAAATCTCTAAGTTTGGCTATCACTGGAATCACAGCGCCGAAAGCCATTACAAGGTCGGTGATGCTATGGGTAAAGCAATGGTCACGTTACTCAAGTAACACTCAACTCTCATTCAGCCGGCGCAGGCTAAGCGGGCTGCTTGTCAGAGTTGAGTGCTGATGCTATCTGGTCCTCTGTACGAAGAAAATTATTTCACCACCAATCGCACCGATTTTCACGAATGTTTTCTCGGAAGATAAAAGAATCCACGGCACCTGAACTCTGAACTCTACTTCTTCTTAGGCTTCCAGATAGGGAGCTTACTGCGGTAGCAAACACGGCCGACTAGGTGGGCGGCGACTGGGGCGGTGAGGTAGAAGAAGAAGAGGATAGCGAGACTGCCGATGATTACTCGGGGGGTTGGGTAGGCGATCATCACGGCGAAGAGGATGAGTGCGCTGCCGAAGGCTCCGGCCTTGGTGGCGCTGTGCATGCGGCAATAGATGTCTGGCATGCGGACGACACCTATCGCGGCCAGGAGCGCGAAGAAACAGCCAACTAACAAGAAGGTGCTGATGATGGTGGTGATCATAGGTCTTTGCTTTCTAGGTATCGCACCAAAGCCACTGTGGCAATGAAGCTGATGAGGGCGATAGCGATCGCGATATCGAGGTAGGGAATGAAGCCGCTGACTAAGGTCAGCAGGACACACTGGGCCATGGCCAGAGCTGCTAGCAGGTCGAGAGCTATGATTCTATCCAACAATGTTGGGCCCTTGATGATCCGGATGGTGGACAAGAGGATAGCGGCAGCCAGCATGTACTGGCATGCAGTGAGCACCCACTGCGGGAGTTCTAGAATTTCAAAAAACATCGCGTACTCGGTTTACATAGTTTTTAACAAGCGCATCGGCATCGGCCACTTTATCGACACAGTACATACTGTGGATGAACAGTTTTCCGTCCACCACATCCATGCTAAGGGTGCCTGGAGTCATGGTGATCAAGTTAGATGCTACGAATAACTGGCGGGGGGTGAGATTGCTCACATCGACTTCTAGAATCTCAGGATTCATCAGGTGCTGAGGCGTGATAATATCTATTGCCACCTGCACATTACTGATCAGAACTTCTTTTAGGTAAAAGAAGCCGAAGCCTATCAACTTTATCGTTTTCGTTAAAAATTTCATCTTACTTCCCTAATACCTCCTTGATGTAGCCTTGCGGGTTAGCGAGTTGTTCGCTGGCTTTGGCTGATAGCTCTAATAATGGTTGAGGATTGAGGCTGATCCAAACTGTGAGCAGTGTCAGGACGACACATGGGATGACCATTACTTTAGGCAATAGGTTTGGGTTGGCTAGGTTGTATTGCTCACACGATGAGGGTGCTTTTTTCCAGAAGGCTTCGGCCCAGATTTTAGTCATTGAATACAAGGTGAGAATCCCGACGAAGAGTGCACAACCAACCAGCAAATAATGCTCCGTCTGGAGGCCCGCCTGGATCACTCCAAATTTAGCCCAGAATCCTGATAGCGGAGGAATCCCGCCCAAGGAAAATGCTGGGATAAAGAATAATAGTGCCAGAGCTGGCGAGGCTTTTGCCAGTCCACCGAGCTTCTTCAGGTCAGTGGTTCCGCAACGTTTTTCAATCAGCCCTGCGATTAGGAATAGGTTAGTCTTCACCAAGATATGGTGGATTGTGTAGAAGATCGCGGCGGCAATCGCCACTGGCGTGCCAATTGCCAAGCCCATCACAATGTAGCCAATCTGGCTGACGATGTGGAATGAGAGTATCTTCTTGATATCGAAATGCGAGGCGGCACCAAACACGCCGGTCAGCATTGTCATCCCAGCAAGGAAAAGTAACACATCCTGGACCACATCAAATTGGCTATGGAACAGCAAGGTGTAGGAGCGAATCAACGCGTAGATACCAACCTTGGTCAGTAGACCGGCAAAGATTGCCGAGATAGAAATTCTAGGCGTATGGTAAGAGGCTGGCAGCCAGAAGAAGAATGGGAACAAAGCGGCTTTGATACCGAATGCTACCAACAACAACATGGCTGAACTATTCACTAATAAAGCATCATCGTGGTCCTTAAGAAGATTTGCGACGTCTGCCATGTTGAGAGTTCCTAGTTTACCGTAAAGTAATCCAACACCACAAAGAAAGAGTATTGAGGAAAGTATATTGATGAGTAAATATTTCACACCACCCTCCAGTTGGTCCTTAGTTCCCGAAAGTGTGATCAGGACAAAGGATGACAGCAGCATGACCTCAAACCAGACGTAGAGGTTGAATAAATCGCCCGTTAGGAATGAACCATTCACTCCCATCAGCAACAGGTGGATGAGACTATAATAATGCTTTTGTGTGTGGCGTTGGTCGATGTCTCCCATCGAGTACAGAGCAACCGCCACGGCGATCACCCCAGTGATCAGTACCATCATCGCGCTGAATAGATCGGCGACGAGTGTGATGCCAAAGGGCGCAGCCCATGCTCCCACATGTATGATGACATATCCGTGCTCGAGCACAGAGTTGATCAACATCACAGCGCTACCCAGCTGAGCTACGGCTCCGATCAAGCTAAGCCGAGGAACCCACGGACCATAGCGGTCTTTACGCAAGCAACCCACTGCTGTTATGAATGGCAGGAATAAGGATAAAACTAACCAGATCATGGAAGTGCGTCGGTGTGGTTAAATTGATTGATGTCGTCACTCTTCAAAACCGCGTGGGCGCGCATCAGCAGGGTGATGGTGAAAACCATCAAACCAAAGCCAATCACAATCGCAGTAAGTACTAATGCCTGAGGCAGCGGGTCTGCATGACCAGCGGCCACCACACCTGTCTTGCTGTCGGCAAAGACAGGTTGGTGAGCGGTGATGCCGCCCATGGTGAAGACCAGCAAGTTTGCTGCCTGGCTGAGCAATATGATACCAATAATGATTTTGGTCATATTTCTGCGCAGCAGGCAATAGACGCCTGCGGCAAATAATATGCCAGCCATGATAGTGATTAAGAGAGACATGATTAGTTATTGTTAGAATCTAAGGATTTAGCACAGAGCAAGGCGAAGCCGAGCACCACCATATAGACACCGATATCGAACACGATCGGGGTTCCGAGTTTGAGTTTTCCAAGAACAGGCAAATACCAAGTAGGCAACCAGACTGCTTGAAACAGGACATTTTTAGCGAGCAATCCGACCACAGAACTGAGACTGGCAATGATGAGACCATACTGCATGAGTCCAATAGGTTTGAGGAATTTGCTCTTCTTGATTTCATCCCAGCCGACAGCCAGAGCTCGGAGCATCACCGCCGAGGCGGCGATCAAGCCACCGATGAATCCCCCACCAGGCAGGTTGTGCCCACGGTACAAAACCACCAAGGAAAGTATGATCAAGAGTGGGTAGAGAAAGCGGGTCGCTGTGCGTAAAATGATTGATTCCATTAGTTCCCTTTGGTTGTGACTTTATCCACTAGCGCCCACACACCCAGTGCTGCAATCGCTAACACGCATACCTCACCGAAGGTATCCAGGGCTCTGAAATCTACTAAAATGACATTCACCACATTGGCTCCATATCCCTCAGGATAACTCATCTGAGCCAACTTGTCTGAAATTCTAGGACCAAAGATAAGTCCCTGTGACTTCAGCATCAGGACAGTCATCACCCCTCCCATGATCAAAGCGAGTCCGGTGTCCATGACTCGCTCAAAGCTGGTCGAGAGTTTCCTGTAGCGTGGTAACCGACGCACTACCCAAGCAAACAGCACCACAGTCAGCGTCTCGACAAGCACCTGAGTGATTGCCAAATCCGGTGCGCTGTACTTCGCATAAATCATTGAAATCCCGTAGCCAACAACACCGAGTGAAACCACCGCGGTCAAACGAGACTTTGAGAGAACTGCAAATAGTGTCGCGATCGTCATCGCCACTAACAAAATAGTTATAAATGGATTGATTGGTCCAACTCCCTCTAGTGTCGGCCAGCCACCGAAGCGAATGAGCTTCCACAAAATAAGGCCACAGCTAGAAACTAGAATAATGATCACATACGAACGCAGCCTGCCAGTCTGGAGAGACTTGGTAGACCAGCGCGCCACTGCTAGGACAAACTTGAAAACATGTTCATACACCGTGTCAGCATAGGTTGATTCGTTGACCTTCTTTCCAACAGCAGCAGGCTTGAGCACCTTCATCAAGGTGAAGCCCAGAGCAAAGGTGATGAGGCTCAGGATCAAAGGAAGATTCACTCCATGCCATAGCAATAGAGTGTAAGGCTCAGCTCCAGCAACAATACCAGTGTACGCTAAGCTAATTAGAGGGCTCACCAAGCCTGGGAAGCAGCCGATCACCAAGCCAATGGTGGCTAGAAGCAATGGCCCAGCAGTCATCAAGAGGCCCATCTCGTGTGGTTTCTTAGGCAGCTCGCCTACCGACTTTTTAAAGTAAGGGATCACTCCAGCGCGAGCGGCCAGAACCATCATCGTGGCATTTCCTACTAGAAGCACAGCAACCGTAAGCCAGCTTCCACCAACCGCTGATTTGTAAGCGTATTCTTTCCCAAGGAAACCGAAGAATAAGGGGAGTCCCATCATCGAAAAGGCTGCCAGTAACGCTGCTGGAGTTGTCAGCGGCATCGTCTTCTTTAACTGTCCCAGCAAGCGGATATCACGAGTTCCAGTCGAGTGGTCAACAGCACCAGCAGTCATGAATAAAGTCGCTTTATAGAGAGCATGCCCGAGCAAGAAGACAATAGCTGCGAGAATCGAGTACTTGGTGTCGATTCCTATCAAGAATGTGAGAATCCCGAGTACCGCTAGAGTTGTAGCAGCCAATATCTTTTTTAAGTCAGCCTGACGGAGGCCGTAGATGAGCGCTAAAGACATCGTTATACCACCGGCGGTCATTAGAGAATACGACCACTCTGGGGTACCACCCAAGACGGGCTGCATAATGAGCATTAGAAATATCCCAGCTTTAACCATCGTTGCGGAATGAAGGTAGGCACTGACGGGTGTCGGTGCAGCCATCGCATTGGGCAACCAGAAGTGGAATGGGAACTGGGCTGACTTAGTAAATGCGCCGAGTAACACTAAGACCAGACAACCCGTGTAGAGAGGATGGTCAGCCACTTGGTAATCGCCAGTGAGGAGCTCAGTGAGCATCCACGATCCGGTCATCTGATTGAGCAAAATCAAGCCCGCTAGCAATGCCAAACCACCCAGGCCTGTGACAGTCAATGCCTGCAGAGCGCTGCGTCGGGCCGAGGCTTTCTCATGGTCAAAACCAATCAGTAAATACGAGCTAATACTCGTGAGTTCCCAAAAAATGAACAAAATGATCAAGTGATCGGAGAGGACAATGCCCGTCATCGCAAACATGAACAAGTAGAGCAACGAGCATAGTCGCATCGTGCCAGGATTTCCACCCATGTATCCCAGCGCGTAGGTGATTATAAGGGTACCTATACCAGTAATCAACAAGCCCATCAGCAAGGCCAATCCATTGAGATGAAGCCCAATGCTCAGCCCAAAGCTAGGAACCCACTCTTTCGTCCAGATCAAGCTCTGGCCGGAACTTACCACTTCTATCCCCGCTATACAAAGCCCAAGAAAGCTAGCCAATGCGGGCAATATCACGAGCACACGACCTAGGAACCCAGATTTATCCTTGAGTAATACAGAGACAATCGATCCTATGAGTAAAAAACTCAGTATAAATGGGAGCATCATGATCGCTCGCTCACACTTTTAGTGTTTGCAACCTTCACTGACAGCTCGAAAGAATATTTCATGCCTGTGTTCATTTGTGTGTGAGCACCGTTTGTGCTCGCTGCTAATGTTTATAAACACGGCACTGAGGATATGCAACTCAGTTGCATCAATTTAAATCACTTTTCTACGACTCTAATTTGAGCCACTTCCAGGCTTGATCCATTTCATCTGTGTGGAAGTGCTTTTCGTCGATACCAACAAGCCTAGCAAATGGGCTATCGATGGTAACTAGCCATTGCCAGACCATCTCATCAGTGACTATGGCAACTTTATCGAGCTTACTCATATGAGTCAGCACCCATTTGACATCATCAATACCAGCTCTAACGCCCCAGCCAGCTCCCGGATCTAACACCAGAAGCACACAGACTTTAGCATGCATTTCCAGCGCGGCTTCCATATCGGCAATCCAAAGCCGTTCTTGATCTGGACCAATGGTTCCAGAGACCTCATAACCTAAATACCGACCTGAACTTTCTACGAGTTTTATAATCATAACCTTCCTATTATAAGTGATAAACAAATGACACGTCTATCACATTCTATGAGAAAAACTCGATCAACTCAATATGCGAGCTAGTGTAGGCCTCAACTTAGTGAGTAGCACATCAGCTTCCATCAATGCCTGAAGCTAGTTCACACTACACGACAATTTTTAAGCTAAGTAGGTCGCTATTTCAGTTCAATGAAACTCCCCTCCCCTAGCCGCACAATTCACTGGGCTTGCCAACTTTGTAGACTGCTAGGAATTCTTCGGCTTGGTCTGGGTCGTTGAGGACGTAGGTTCCGGCGGTGAGGCCGATTTCGCCATCGCGTGGCTCTAGTGGTCCAAACTCTGGTAACTCAGTCCACTGTGATTTTCTGATAATCTCGTAATACCCAGCAAGACCTGGAGCAGTTTTCTTGAGAAGCTCGACGGCGACACGACCCATGGTGTGCCGGGCGTTGACCTCCACGACTGGCCGAAAAATGTGACTCCCATCAGCAGCGCGGTACGCCATGGAATCGACACCGAGCGCGCCGATGTAGCCGCTTCCAGCCATCAGTTCTTTGAGAGCCTCTGGTAGCGTGTGTTTGTAGAATAGGTTTATCTTGGCATCACGGAAAAGGAATTCACTCAGCTCGGTATCCAGCCCTTGTGCCCACTTTGGCAAGACAAGCGAGCCACGGAAGCGCCCTAGTTCGTCGTTAACCACGCGCGTCATTCCCATCAGTTTGATTTCTCCATCGGCTTTCAGCTCGTACTGGGCAGAGAAATCTAATACTCGATCTAACCACGGCTCAGCGATTAAACCACCGTGTTCCTTAAGCACCCGCTTGAGCCAACCAGAGGAACTCGCAGTCCACTGCCCATCAAGCAAGCGACAATGGCCGCGCCCCGCATTGGAATACGCCGCCTTGAGTAACACGTCTCCAGTGGAGTTAGACACGTATTCCTCTACTTGCTCAGCAGTCGTGCACCAATCGCCGACCGGCTTTCCTAAAATTCCTTCTAACTTGTAGCCTAGCTCTTTCGACATCCAGATCGACTCAGAACTTGCTCGCCACTTCTGAGCTGCCTGCGGGCTCATGCTCTGAGCAAATGGTTCTAGCGTATCGCTGGCAGATTGCTGCCACGCCCAGGGCCGCATGCCACCTATCCTGCGCTCGGCAAGATCTTTCGGCTCATTCACCGAAAGGCATTCCGGCATGGGAAACCCCCAAGCTCTGATGTTTTTGAGGTGCTGACGGCTAGGAACTTTTCGTAGTAATAGCACATCATCACGCCGCGCCAGAGCCAGCGTGATCATATCAAGATCTTCTTCTAGCAACCGGACATTCTTCTTCAGCGTGAAAGGTATACCACCACGGCGCGCCATCTCCTCGCTCTCGGCATTAGGGTTGAACCAATGTAGTACGGGCGTGCGGCCGCGTGATTGCTCGGCGACTTCGAGTAGCTCTATCCAGTTCTCATCTATTCCAGCGAGTCGTCGGCCCTCGGCGTTGTATGGAGCCACGCCCTTCGCCCGCACTGGAGCTAAAGGGAAATGGAGTTGCGTTTGAAAGGCTTCCCAATCGGATTTCGATTGGTCCTTCCACTTTCTGAACCATTTCAAGCCATGTCCAACATGCTCAATTTCGTCTTCATAGATCTTTTCTAACACCGCAGCAGTGCCACCATCACCAACTTGCCTAAACAACTTCGCGTAGTGAATGGAGTAATCCAGATTTGCCTGCTCAAAGACTAAGCTCAGTCGGCTGACAAAATCCATAGGCTGCTCCATCGGAGCCACCGCCCGCCAAAAATAATCATTCACTGGCAACTCGCCGAACTCGACCCCACACTCGCGCATTCTCCGCATATACATCAATGTGTGTGCCTGTTCCTCTTTCAACGTCTCGTAGACTCCCATGCGAAATTCTTTTGGCGCATTTGGGAATTTTAGTAAGACAAGCGCCATCAACTCTGTCGCTAATAGTTCGTGGTTAGCAAGGAAATGCAACATCTTCCCTCGTTCGTGATCTTCATCCAGTCGATTCGTTCCAGGGAAGTCAGCCTTCACACCACGCTCGGAAATACGCAACTCGCTCGGACGGCCCGGTCCATCAGGCATAATAAATGCCTGAGCTGGCGCCTCATCAGTCACCAGCTTGGGGTTGATCAAGAGCTTCTCCTCCAAGGACTTCCCAAAGAGTACCTGCTCAGCGAAATCGCGTAATTCCATGCACTGCCTTTGCCATACTTAAA
>JBLHPP010000029.1:0-14202 GCA_047624385.1 Crocinitomicaceae bacterium | reverse complement strand
TTCCAGCCCGAAGGGGGCCTATCTTCAAAAACGAGCTACGCTCGCAAATTTAAAGAATTAATAACTCACACACCGACAGCGGGAGTTGCCGGAGGTGCCCTTTATTACTATTAGCCTGCCTAATAATTTTCGTTCGCCACTTAGAAGAGCGCTTCCGACCTCTTTGCTCCATCTGCATGTATTTGTTCTTCCAGCATTGACTGACACCACATTATTCCCACTAATCTAAACCATGGACCGAGAAGATATAGCCGACGTATTAGACCAAATCGCACTCCTTCTTGAGTTGAAGGGCGAAAATATCTTTAAGACACGCGCTTACAGGAATGGTGCTGAGATTGTGCGCTCAAATGATGCGGATATCGTTGCCCTTGCCAAAGAAAACAAACTCGACGGCATTGCTGGACTAGGCAAGGCGCTACAGCAAAAAATCCACGAACTTGCGACAACTGGAAAGCTCGAGTTTTATGAGAACCTGCGTGCTGAGTTCCCTCCTACTCTTTTTGATCTTTTTGAAATTCAAGGTCTTGGACCTAAAAAGATCAAAGCCCTCTACGATCAACTCAAAATTGATTCGGTCGAGTCACTCAAAACTGCCTGCGAAAGTGGCTCTATTAGCGCACTAAAAGGCTTTGCTAAGAAGACGGTTGAAAAAATCTTAGCGGCTATCGAGCTCAGAGAGAAATTTGCCTCACACTTCCGACTCGGTGACGTCGCTGTGATGGCAGAAACATTACTCGACTACGTGCGAGCGCACCCAGCGACTCTTCGTTGCTGTCACGCAGGATCATATCGCCGTTCCAAAGAGATTTTACACGATATCGACATCCTGGTAGCAACCGACAGACCAGCGGAACTTACTGAGTATTTCTCCCAGTTAGATGAAGTCGCCGAGGTAATCGTCTGTGGCGAAACCAAAGTTTCTATCAGACTCGATGGCGGCCTCCAAGCTGATCTTCGAGCTGTCTCTAACTCAGCATTCCCGTTCGCCCTGCAATACTTTAGCGGCAGCAAAGAACACAATGTGGCGATCCGCCAACGCGCACTCAAGCGTGGATGGTCGCTCAACGAGTACGACTTCACCGTCAAAGAAGGAGCCGAGCAACCACCAGTAGTCCACGAAGAAGCCGATATCTATCAAGCTCTCGGGCTCGACTTCATTCCGCCCGAACTGCGCGAAAACCGCGGTGAAATCGAAGCTGCTGAGAATGGGAAGATCCCCCGTCTCATCGAACTAGAAAACCTTCGTGGTACCTTCCACAATCACACAACGGCCTCAGACGGTAGGAACTCTCTCGAAGAAATGGCAGAAGCCGCGATCGAGCTCGGGCTGGAGTACTTAGGCATCGCCGATCACTCCAAGGCGTCATTCCAGGCAAATGGGCTCTATCCTGACCGCCTCCTCCGCCAGGTAGCAGAAATCAAGAAGCTCAACCAACAATGGAATGGCTCCTTTCGCCTTCTCGCCGGCTCAGAGGTAGATATTCTTAAGGATGGCACACTCGATTTCGCTGATGATATTCTCTCACAGTTAGATTATGTGGTAGCCTCAGTGCACAATTCTTTCACCCTACCAGAGAAAGAAATGACGGCTCGTATTATTCGTGCCATGGAGAACCCACACGTTACTATGTTAGGTCACGTCACTGGCCGACTTCTATTACGCCGCGAGGCCTACGCGGTAAATATCGATAAAATTATCGACTGCGCAGCGGCGACCGGAACCATCATTGAACTCAACTGTAATCCACGTCGACTCGACATGGATTGGCGTCATTGGAATAAAGCGCGTGAAAAAGGTGTTAAATGTGCTATCAATCCGGACGCGCATCGTTTAGAACAATTACAATTCTTAGCATTTGGAATTCGTCTTGCCCGTAAAGGCTGGCTTACCAAGTCTGATGTCATCAATACCAAGACACTGCCAGAAGTACTCGATTTCCTTTCTATTCAATAACCACCCAATAAACCGTTATGCTCTTCACTCTACTCGCTCAATCAAAATCGCCCGCTGATGAACCTAGCGTCATCGTCTTCATCATTGCAGGCGTGGTCCTTCTCTTCGGAATCATCTTTGCCTACCTCCTCCTCAAGTTCTTCAAGACTTGGTTGCGTGCTCGCCTCTCACAAGCAGCTGTCGACTTCGGTTCGCTGATCGGTATGTGGCTGCGTAAAGTACCATTTGAGCTCATCGTCGATAGCCGAATCACAGCAGTCAAAGCTGGACTCGACTACAGCACTGATAACCTCGAAGCTCACTACCTCGCTGGTGGTGACATTTCCAATGTCGTGCTCGCGCTCATCGCAGCTGACAAGGCTGGTATCAGTCTTGATTTCACCCGTGCTTGCGCGATCGATCTTGCTACGAAGGATACTGGCAAATCTGTACTTGAAGCGGTTCGCACATCAATCAACCCGATGGTTATTGATTGCCCTACTCCAACTAACGGCATTAACAAAATCACTGCCGTAGCCAAAGATGGTATTGCAGTCAATGTTCGCGCTCGAGTCACTGTCAGAACAAACCTTGATGGATTTGTTGGTGGAGCTACCGAAGAAACCATCATCGCCCGTGTCGGTGAAGGTATCGTTACTGCAGTGGGTTCAGCTGAGTCCTATAAGGCTGTTCTAGAAAACCCCGACTCTATTTCAAAGCTGGTCCTTTCTAAAGGAGTGGACACAGCCACCGCATTTGAAATCCTCTCTATTGATGTTGCTGACGTGGATGTGTCAGACAACATTGGTGCTCGCCTCCAGGCTGAGCAAGCTGAAGCGGACAAACAAATCGCTCAGGCTCGTGCCGAAGTTCGCCGCGCTGCTGCTGTTGCTGAAGAGCAAGAGATGTCTGCTAGAACACAAGAGATGCAGGCTAAAGTGGTAGAAGCTGAAGCTGAAATTCCAATGGCAATTGCTGAAGCTTTCCGCAATGGCAACCTTGGTGTCATGGACTACGCTAAATACCAAAATATCAACTCAGATACCAAGATGCGTGACTCACTCGCTGACGGTGAAGAGTAAGATCTAAAACTAATATTCATTATATGTTCACGGAGCTACTAGCAGAATCTGAAATACCAGCACAAGCGATATTATTTATCATTGTGATGGTCTTCAGTTTTCTGAAGTGGCTTTTTGGCAAACTCACGGCAAAGAAAGAAGAAGCTGACTCCGATGTTCTCGAGTCACTTTATGACCAATACCGCGAGGAAATCAGAGAGCGCCAAGCTCCGACTGCTGCCGCCCCCCAAAGGGTCGTAGCTATTGCACCTCCTCAACGCCCACCCGCCAAGACTGTTCCTCCAGCTCTGCCGAAAGCGAGAGCTTCAAAATCAAGCTCCGCATACACAGTCGAAGAGCTGAAGCCACGTTTCAACAGTGACGATATTGAGCGTGCTCGACGAGCTAAGCAAAACAACGCCTACGAGCGCCCAAGCGTAAGCTCTGCTAAAGCGGATAGAAAACGAACATCTAACATCACAGTCATTCCCTTGCACAAGAAATTGCGTCACAAGGGAAGTCTACGCCAAGCATTACTCGTGAAGGAAATCCTAAGTGAGCCAAAAGCCTTTCAGTAAGCAACCCGGGCTCCAATAAATAATTAATTATTCGCTTTAAAATAATTTCATCTAGATGCCTTCAATGCTCATCTAAGTCGCTCGGATCCAGCGTAACAATTGAACCGAGGTGGTCGCAGAAACCCGATGAGAGATTGGCCACTGTCTTGAGCAAAATCTACCGCCAAGCTCGTAGGTGCAGAGATCGCTGAAACTATTGGCACCCCAAGGGCGTGCGCTTTCTGCATCACCTCGAATGAGACTCGTCCCGACACCTGTAGAATGACAGCACGCAAATCTAGTGACTCCTTAGCTGCATAGCCTAGTACCTTATCGATAGCATTGTGGCGTCCCACATCTTCGCGTAATACAAGAAGCTTTCCTGCGCGGTCAAATAAGCCAGCGGCATGCAGCCCTCCTGTATTATCAAATACCCGTTGTGCCTCGCGCAACTTGTCTGGTAATCCTAACAAGACATCAGTCTCTATGTAGAATCCCTCCTCCACTTTTGGATGGTTTTGTCGGATAGAGTCGATGGTGGCCTTCCCACAAATACCACAAGATGAGGCTGAGTATAAGTTTCTTCGGTGGCGTGCGAAATCCACGGTGACTTCGTCCGTCGAAAATACCAATGCATGGTTTTGATTTTGCTCGATATCGATTCGGCCCACACCCTCTAAATTTGACAAAATACCCTCGCTAAGAAGAAACCCTCGAACAAGATCGAGATCATCGCATGGTGTCCGCATCACCACAGCAATCGGGTGCCCATCTAGAGTGATTTGCAGTGGCTCTTCCACAGAGATACTATCCTCCACAGTAGCGCGAGCACCAGAGCGGCACTGCACGATTGAATATGGGCTAGACCGAGATTCAGGCTTCATCATCTATATCCCCCAGCACTTTGAAATCAGTATCCCCTGGTACAAGCGAACCGCCGCTCACTATCCGGGCTCTCAGGCCGCCCTGACCTCTGAGAAATTTTTCACTGCCATCGGCAACAGCCTCATCCATCCAAAAACATGGCGAGCACTCACACGAACCCGTGAATTCCATACCATTGATCTGAAACCTCTTTCCGATCAAGTCATTCAGATTCACTCCGTCAACTATGACATTCCGACGAAAAACAGAAGGAACTAGCCCGTTAACATCAAATTTTGACGCCACTTGTTTATAAACCGCCCAGTCGAAGAAAGTGATTTGTCCCTTATAGTCCGGTTCATAATCAAAGAACCTATCACTGACAATCCCACTGCCTGCGACTAGCTCAAGGGAATCACGTTCCACTATGGGATGCTTCAATGAGTCCATTCCGTACCTACCAAAATAATTGTGATCAGGTGAAATGTAGAGATGCTTTATCGTCGCTTTTTTCATAGATGTCATTTGGAATCGCATTCATCAAAACAAGCATTGCTGCCAAATACCACACCAGATTCAGCGATTACTAAAAAAAAGCCTTTGCCTCATCCCGCCCAACTTTCACAATCAAGCCATGCAGCCATTCACCCACGTCGATCCAGAGAACCAACCCGGTATGGTCGACGTCTCAAATAAAGACACCACACGCCGCGAAGCCACCGCTGAGTCTATTGTCACGCTAGGTACTGAAATCATGCAGTACATGCAGGATGGTGATATCGAGTCTAAGAAAGGCCCGGTTTTTCAGACCGCCATTATTGCTGGCACCATGGCAGCAAAGAAAACTTCCGATTGGATCCCCTTTTGCCACCCGCTACCGCTGGAGAAATGTAAGTTTAAAATCGAGGCTATCAATACGACGCAAGTCCGCGTGCAGTGCACATGCCTCACCACTGCCAGAACTGGGATTGAAATGGAAGCTCTCACAGGAGCCTCAGCAGCAGCACTCACCATTTATGATATGTGCAAGGCTGTGAGTAAATCCATCACCATCGAACACACTCGGTTGCTTAGTAAAACTGGCGGGAAATCCGATTTTCAGCAAAAATAGCAGAGTACTCATTCAGGTGAAAACCAACGAAGCTAATCTTGCTGTATTGTTTAGCCCATCTCCAAATCAGCTTAATACCACTTAGTGCATCAAAAGAGACTAATGCTGGAATAATTTTTTAACCCATCAAGGCTAGACGAGGGAGTGCTGCAGCTTGCCCGACACAGCCTCTGGCTTAGGAGGGAGCACCATGACTGAGGAGAAACGCAGATTTATCGAGAAAGCGCCCAGCATTGTAAGCATTCATCGAAGCGCATTTTCCTGAAACCCTCAAAAAGAACATTTGTCTCTTTGGTTTAGCTAAGTGGTATCAGACTACACGACCATTTTTAAGCTGTACTGCCACCCGACGAAAAGAGCTCTTTTGGAGTCTCTGGTTAGTAGGCAGTAGCAAGTAACTAGCATGAAAACCCTGAACCTTCGGACAGGTCGCAAGGTGCTTATTAGCTATTCAATGAGAGCCATCTTGAATGCGCAACCATTATTCAAATACTAGCTACTTGCTACTGCCTACTAGCTACTCCACAAAACACCGTGGCTACGCCCTCAATGATGGTCAGATTCTTGATATAAAAATTGTCGAGTAACGTGAAGATGGTCTAAAGACCTGCGAAATCTCGGACCCCACAGTCCTTCCAGAGTAAAAAAATACACCATCCGTTACGGATGGTGTATTTTAAATTACTTATCCTTTAGCGGTTCTAACCGCATGAGGCCTAGAAGTAAGTACGGTAGGCTAGCCAAGTAGTGAAGGCGTCAGCAGAACCGCTAGGAGTGTCTAGCGTGTCGTACTCAATACCAGTCATGATCTTAGAGCGATCACCACACTGGTACCAGTTGAGACCGGCGTAGAGAGCGTGGTGACTATCACCACGACCGCTGTTCACATCGCCACCATTTGGACGGCGGAAGTAACGACCACTAGTACGAATGCCTTCATCTTCTTCCGCTCCTTGGTACGCATAACGAGCGACGAATTCGAGCTTATCTTCAACCAGGTCAGTTGTGCCAAGAGCTACAAATCCATAGAAAAGACCACCGCGATCAGTACCATTCAAGTCGCCATTGTCACCTAGCACTGCATTGAGTGTGACATCCCAATCAGAAATTGATGTCATATAAGCCGCAGAGGTAGCCCACTCGTAAAGAAATGGATCCACTACATTTTTTCTATCGTTGTAGATAGCATCAAGTATGACTTCACCAGAACCAACTTCAAACGTAGTAGAGCCGTATATGGCAACACTCTCGTCCCAACCTGAAAGAAGTTCATCCTTGGCTGCCTGGTGATCATTTGAAAAGATTCCTAGAGTTCCACTCCAGCCGTCTTTTTCTAGATCAATCGACGCACCAGTTGGGCGCTGTGTTGTAAGACGGTTAGCAATTCCTGAACGCTCAACAGTCTTGATCTTCTTCGAAGATGTGTGCTGCTCAGCACCGAGAGCCACTTTGTAGCGACCGTAGGTGATTGAAGACTTCTCAAATCCAAGTATATCCTTGAATGTGTATGAAAGTTTAGCCTGATCAAATCTCGTGTACTCGATACCACGATCTCCTATTAGATTTGCTCCATCTGTGATGAAGTTAGCATTTGCTTTCAATTTAAAACCATTGAGGAACTTCACTTCGCCACCAAAACGGAGACGACGGACTTCTTCAAAGTCTTCATTGAAATCTCTACCATCTGCACCGCTACCATCAATGTAGCCGTATTGGAACTGCGCACGACCGAAGAATTTAACATTCTGGATGTATGGGTTCTCCTTGTTGCTGTATACAGTACCAATTGTTTCGAGAGTCTCACACCAGCTACCGCAGGAAGATTTCTCTTCTGCTATAACTGGAGCCGGACCTGCAAGAGCTACACTGGTGAGTGCGGCTGCACCGATCATTGTTGTTACTACTTTTTTATTCATAGTTAATATGTGGTTTTGCGAATTGGCTAAGAGTAGAAACTCTCGCTTTTCGTTTCGCACCATCTGTTTAGGATATATTGAGGATTACGGAAATATATTTGTGTGTAAGATTTGTCACAATCCAAAAAACACTCGGGGAATCATGGATCTATTTACAAAGTCCAGTGACACTTTAAGCATTCAATGAAATATCTAATCAACTATGGATAAAAACCTATGGCCTGTTTTGCGCAAGCAACGGCAAATTCCCACTTCGTCTGGGTGGGCCGAGTAGGTTGGATCTCAAGCCAACCGAATCTTTTGCCATATTCTCGCAATTTCTCCGTCGGGTGAACCATCATATTGCGCTCACACAGCATCAGCATTGGCAAATCTGCATGGCTATCAGAATAACCATAACTATTTGGTAAGACTTCACCCTCTGCCCAATCGGTAGGAAAGTGGTGGCGCATTCTACCTATTTTCACCTCCCCCTTGTTATTTTTCCCTTTGATGTCTGGAAAAAGTGCAACCCTCTCATTGATAACTACCTGCGTACCATAGTAATGGTCGAATCCTAACTTCTCTGAGAGATACTTGACCCAGATCTCCGGGCTTGCTGAATTGAGTATAGTCATCAAGCCATCAGCCTTGTGTTTCTCCACTATTTCAACAACCTCAGAGTACAAACCATTAGGCACTAGATCATCGACAAATTCGCGCGCGTACTTGTCGAGCACTTGAGCATCCATTCCTGCTAGGTAATTTAAGAATACTCGCTTCATCGTTTCTGCCCCCAAAAGCTTAGCAAAAGGAGCAAATGGGATGAAACCCAACAAATAGAGTGTTCTGAGACGCTGACGCTTTAAAATAAAATTACAGAATAACAACTGAGTATCCCAAGGGACGATTGTCTGGTCGAGATCGAATAGCGCATAGCCAGTAGGTGGAGATATCGAAGTCACACGCGGATTCTCATCAAGATTCCCACACATGGCAAGCAACAACCGCAGCTGAAAAGGCTTATTGAAATTTCTCTAAAGATCGCTTTCGAGCTAACTCCCAGAGGGCTGCCACGGACGCTCGTGATTGACTTTTCTGGCTAGTGCACAATCCAACTACATACGGCTCCAGCTCAGGTGTGTTCTCTAAAATTTCTAAATCCTGTCTGAACGGGCTACGCTCTAACACAAGCTCAGGCACAACCCCCACACCACAACCTAGCCGAACCATTGCCAGAATTGCCTCATTACCAGAAACCTCACTAATTCTAGCAGTATGTGCTCCTAGCTCACGTAAACATTGATTCACACGGGAACGCGAAACCCCGCTCCTCGCCAAGACTAATGGCATTTTTTGGAGGTCGTTTGGTTCATTATACCGCAGATCTGGTAACGGATTCTTTAGCCCAACAAAAACTAAACGAGTCGTTACCAGAGGAATAAAATCCACTCGCTCCAGTTGTCTATCTGGTAAGGCCGCAACGGCCATATCAATATCACCTGTAAATAGCTTATCCAATGAATCTTCTGCAGCACCAGTTCTCAAGCTCAAGCGCACCTTAGGGTAAGCATCTCTGTAAGCTTCTAACAATCCTGGAAGCACAGAATAAACAGCAGTCACCGACGCGTAGATAGAAACCACTCCCTCTACCGAGCCATCATCCACAAGGTCTTCACAGACCCCCTCCCAATCCCTCATCGCCTTGACTGCATATCGAAGAAACTTCTCACCAGCCAAAGTGAGCTGTACCTGTCGCTTGTCACGAATGAATAACTCTTGATCGAGTTCATTTTCTAGCCTCTGAATACTGCGAGTCAGTGCTGATGGACTCAGATTACACAGCACACTTGCACGTCCAAAATGGAGTTGTTCGGCTACAGTTAGAAAATTTTTTATCTCGTGGTGGTTCAAATCTCATTCAGCATAGGCATAATCAATAGCATCGCAACCACTCAGTCGTAACAATGTCGATCCTCCAAATCAAAAACAGCTCTGCTGCTGTCAGCAAGAAGCCTACCGTCGAAGTCGTCGATTTCATACTCCAGAAAGACCAACATTGGGCAGTCATCGGTGGTAACGGGTCAGGGAAGTCAACTTTTGCAAAGATGCTGCAAACCGCTGACTCAGCATTGCGAGCCCAAGTCGCTTCATTTGAAAGTGAACAAACTCTGCTCGAACGCGAAATTTATGAGGATGACAGTGAATGGCTTAACAAAGTAGACAATGGGAGAACCACTAGAGAACTCATCACTGAAAACTTATCTCACGACGTTATGATCGAGCCTCTTATTGAGACCCTCCAGCTGCAATCATTTATAGACACAGGATTCCTCCTGCTCTCTACCGGAGAGCGTAGACGGCTGATGCTAGCGCGCGCTCTAGCTGCTAGTCCTAAGCTACTCATCCTAGACGAGCCATACGATGGACTGGATAAGCAATTTACTAGCCACCTCTCCACACTCATCACTTCCATTTCTAGGACTATCCCCACAGTCCTTATCGTCAATCGTCTATCTCACATTGCAGAAGCCACCACCCACATTGCCTGTATCCACCAGATGGAATTAGTCTACCAAGACACCAAGGATAATGCTCTCTCTAGCAAACTCTTCCAACAACTTCAATCGTTAGACCAAGATCCCAATCGTCCACTTCCCACTGAGATTCCCAGCGAAAGTAAACCTTACACCCCTGTTACTAATGAGCCAGTCATCTCCCTTAGCGATATCAAAGTCGCCTACCACAATAAAACTATCCTCGACGGCTTAAACTGGGAAATCATGCCGTGGCAGCACTGGAAGGTCAGTGGCCCAAATGGATGTGGCAAATCAACATTGGTTAATCTGATCTCTGGCGATCACCCACAATGCTACTCTAACAACATCCATCTTTTCGGGCGAAAACGTGGGGTTGGCGAATCAATCTGGGATATAAAGCATCACATGGGATTGATGTCTAGCAGCCTGCATCAACAATACCGGATAACAGTGACGGCAGAAATAGTAATCCTATCTGGATTCTTTGACAGTATCGGCGTCTATCGTTCTGTAACAGCCTTACACAAGAAAGTAGCTAATGAATGGCTAGAGTTCCTCCGCTTAGACCAATTCAAGAATACCAATTTTAGCAAGCTATCCTTTGGGCAACAACGCATGTTGTTGATCGCTAGAGCTCTAATCAAGCGTCCTTACTTGTTAATTCTTGATGAACCTTGCCAAGGCCTAGACCCCATCAATAGAGCCCTCGTGATTCAGTTAATCGAGCAGATTGCCTCCCGCAAAATAGCGCAAATCATCTACATTTCGCACGAACCCGAAGATAAGCTTCAATGCCTCACTCACGAGCTTAGTTTCATCCCCACACAAGAGCTCTCAGATTTAGCTAAGCCTGACAAACCACTCTATTCCGTTCAGCTTGCAGAACTTTAGGGTATCCTAGTCCGTTTTTCCCGCACCATATTTGATATTGTAGCTAGGGAATCAAAGTTCAGATATCCCACAAAAAATAAGAAATGTTGTCACTATCCTGTAACCAATAAGTTTCATTTTAGTATGGAAATTCATATCTAGGGTACCTCCGGTAACTAGCGTTGGTGGCGCTGGAAAGAATTTCAAGCGAGGCTAGGCGTGATGAGTGAGCGGATTTTTATCCGTGAACCAAGAATAACGCAGCCTTGCGCAGAAAGGCTTTCCAGCGCGAAGGGGGCCTATCGCCAAAAACAAGCTATGCTCGCAATTTTAAAGAATTAATTACACACACACCGACAGCGGAAGTTGCCGGAGGTGCCCTCTATAGAATACAGCTAGAAGCTTCTGATCATTTTATCAAAGGTTTTTTTATTGTCAGTCGAGTATTGCTGCCTATTCTACTGCCACACTTAACAAGTAATTTATGCCAAGAATCATCATCACTGAACCAGGGAAATCAGCACAACCCTACCGCCTTAAAGTTGACCGCGCCGTGACTACGATTGGCCGGGGAAGTGACAATGATATTATCATAGAAGCTGGCTCATCCTCTACCCACCACTGCGTCATGAAACGTGTGAGTGGTGGCTTTACTCTAGAGGATCTCGGTTCAACTAATGGTATAAAAACTGATGACACACTCTTTCGCGTCATTGACCTAGAAGATAAAATGTCGGTGAAGATTGGCGATGATGTCACACTAGAATTCACTCTCACTGAGGAAGAACTCACAGAGCTTGGTTCAGAAGATTTCGAAAGCCAGCAGCAAGCGATGCTTCCAAAAGCAAAGCCCAAAGCAGATAAAAAAGAAAAAGAAGAAGTAGTTGAGGAAGAATTTCTTGATGAGGATGAAGATGAAGAAGATGAAGATGAAGAAGAATCATACTCCCCTCCTGCTGTTGTCAAAAGTAGCATGGACACCATTATATTCATTATTCTTGCCATCCTCGCGGTTGCTCTAGGCTTCTATGTTCGCCATTATCAAGACGTTCTATCGGCACCAGAAAAGGTAGTCCCGGCAGCACCGGCTACTCCTACTTCACCCACGGAGTAATACCATTTGAGCGGTTAGTTTGTTTGAATGACTCTATAAAATTGAAGAACTAGTTGCTGCGCTCAAGTTAGCAATTAGAAATTCCTGGGGAAGGTCGAAAAATAAGTCTAAAACAACTGTAACCTGAACGATTATCCCGCTCTATCGTGCTGGGATAACCGGTGTAAATCAACGAAATCTACGGTGGGAAATCGTTTCTTCGCGCAGGAAGCTTTCGAAACTTTCGTCTTTTCCGCGGTAAAAACGCTCCATAATAAAGGGCCGAAAGCATAAAACTAAAGACGCTTCCTCGTCCATGCCGAGTTCCCGTAACGGGCTCTCACCACTTTTGAGACATCACCGAGTTCTGTGATGTCTTTTTCTTTCACATTGGTGGCCAGTGACTGGATCAGCGCATTCTGCCAAGCTTCAGAATCTGTCACTCCCTGAACACTCCCCTGATGGAGTAATCCATAGCGCGAACGTTTTTGCCCTGCACCGGCCAGCTTTTGACCTCTAGACCCAATAATGTCAAATGGCACCGGCTTCACGAAACATGCCCGATCCTTGCTGTCAGAACCTCCCTTAGTCAACTCACACTCCACACCACAAGCTTGCATCGACTTTACTAGAGCCTGGTGAATCACGGCATAGCTTGTATTCCCCCGTTGTTGCTCCAGTGGATGGCCCCTGGGAATACTTAATGAGTAGGTTAAATCGAGTCGATGGTCGACAATCCCTCCACCCGTCCAGCGGCGTACATACTCGATCCCTTCACCCGGAAACTCACGCATCGCGTCACTGAGCTTTTCAAAATAGCCAAAGGTAACTGCGGCATGACTCCATTGGTAGATGCGTAGCAACGGCAGTTCCCCAGCATTAGTATGGAGGATTTCATCCACCGCCATATTTTCAGCACCGCTCCGTGCAAGAGGGTCAATCCATACTTCAAGTTCTGAAAACACTGCCATTCGCCACATCCTTTAGCGTGATATCGATCCAGTCAAAACTAATACTTGAATCCTTGTCCGATCAGATCAAAGTCCTTCGCCGTGAACCATCCTCCAACTGAAGACTTACGTATCAAATCTATTTCCCCCCTGATTTCACCCGCCGTGCTGTCCTACTACCTTCCGATCACCGACCAAGCGGCTGACACGGTGACTAAAGCTCGGCAAGATGCTGAGGATATCCTACTCGGCAAAGATGACCGCGTTCTCGTTGTAGTTGGCCCATGCTCCATCCATGATACGAGCGCTGCGATAGAGTATGCGGAACGCCTCAAGGCGCTCGCCGATTGCTATAAGGACGACCTTTGTATCATCATGCGTGTCTATTTTGAGAAGCCGCGTACAACTGTCGGTTGGAAAGGTCTTATTAACGACCCACACCTCGATGGCTCATTCGACATCAACCGCGGACTTCGTATCGCACGTGAACTTCTACTTGAGCTCAACACCATGGGCATGCCCGCTGCGACAGAATTCCTTGATGCCATTTCTCCTCAGTTCATTGCCGACCTCATCTCTTGGGGAGCGATCGGCGCTCGCACCACGGAGTCACAAGTCCACCGCGAACTAGCCTCTGGTCTCTCCATGCCTATCGGCTTCAAAAATGGCACTGGCGGTTCTATCCAAATTGCCCTCGACGCTATCCAAGCAGCCCAAGGCTCACACCACTTTCTCTCAGTCACCAAGCAAGGCGTCTCAGCAATTGTCACCACCGCTGGTAACGACGCAGGCCATATCATACTCCGAGGGTCCTCGGAAGGCCCTAACTTTGATAAATCTCACGTCGATGCCTGTGCCGTTCGCCTCAAAGCGAAAGGTCTCCCTCAGCAGCTCATGGTCGACGCCTCACATGGTAACTCGGAAAAAGACTACCGCAACCAGCCTGCAGTCATCGCCGACCTATGCACTCAGATCGCTGACGGCTCCAAAGCTGTCGCCTCCATCATGATCGAGTCTAACATCATCGAAGGCG
Organism: Crocinitomicaceae bacterium; assembly: GCA_047624385.1. Taxonomy (GTDB): domain Bacteria; phylum Verrucomicrobiota; class Verrucomicrobiia; order Verrucomicrobiales; family Akkermansiaceae; genus Rubritalea. The sequence continues at coordinate 292 of JBLHPP010000029.1, read as the reverse complement.
CTCAGAAACTTGGCGACGACCCATCAAAGCTCGTCTACGGACAATCCGTCACAGACCAATGTATTAGCTGGCAGAGTACCGAGGACGTCATAGATGCCCTCTCCGTCGCAGTGAAAGCGCGTCGAGCGCTCTAAAGGGCACCTCCGGCAACTAGCGTTGGTGGTACTGGAAAGAATTTCAAGCGAGGCTAGGCGTGATGAGTGAGCGGATTTTTATCCGTGAACGAAGAATAACGCAGCCATGCGCAGAAAGGCTTTCCAGCCCGAAGGGGGCCTATCTTCAAAAACGAGCT
>JBLHPP010000028.1:0-14302 GCA_047624385.1 Crocinitomicaceae bacterium | reverse complement strand
CTTATAAATCAATAGGTAGAGCGATTTTCTTCAGATATTGTCTGACTAATAATTTTGTATGAATAATTTTGTAAAGTTTTCATAGTTTTGATAATTCTCTATGAAATGAATTTCATCTCGATCTGGCCGGAAGTGAGATTTGAACAAACTAACTAAAAATAGGTTTGGGAATTGAGACTAGTGAGGGTATGCTGACGCCTCATTTATTCTTAAATCTATGAAAAAACTCATTACTTCACTTTTTTTAGGGCTAGCGGTGGTTGCTACAGCAGCTCCCCGTAAACGCCATTTGTTCATCTTTGCGGGTGAAAATAATATGGAGTCAGTTCGCCCTGAGCGGACTGTCATTCCAGTGCTAAATAAGGATAAAGAATTGAGGAAAGCCGAGTTATTATGGTTGCGTGATGCGAGACGGGTGATGTCGATGCACGATGTTGATGAAGGTTGGAGAGACTCTGAAGGGAAAGCCAAGAAAAAGTTCGGTTCAGGCTATAAGGTTAAGCAAACAAAGAGCTATAAGCGCTTGCTAGAGAATGCCCGCCAAGCCGCGAAGAAGAAGGCTTGCGATACGATCGTTCTTTTCTGGATGCAGGGGGAGAGTGATGCAAAGAATGGCTGGGGTGATGAATACGCTGCGTCATTTAAGCGTTTTGTAACGAATCTCGAGAAGGATCTAGATCTAGGTGAAGTCAATGTGGTGATCACGCGTGTCAGCGATCATGGCACAGAAAATAAACGGTATCCAGATTGGCAGAAGGTGCGTGATGCGCAAAATCAGTTGGTCATAGACAACAAAGGCTGGATTCTTATCGATACCGATGACAAGAACGGGACGCTGAATAAACTTGAATTTGATAAGAAGGGCTTAGCGCGTATTAGCGAGCTGTATGCTGAAATTGCCACGAAATTTATCACTGGTAAGATAGACACTAAGTAATAATCACCAATCAGCCAGTCAGCCAGCACGAGTGAGCGTTCTGATAGTAAGGGTAACTCGAAGCGGGAGCGCTCCGAGCGCACAAAAAAAAAGCACGCTGCGGTCTGTCGCTGGCGTGCTTTTGTCAATATCTGGTTTTGACGGAGATTAGATTTCTTCGTTGTAGTAGACTTTGATGTATTTCATTTCCATTTTTTCGTCGTATCCACGCTCCATGATCTCGCTTTCGCGCTCGGCGAAGTCAGGGGTGAATTTGAGGATGACACCAGTGTCGAGACGAAGATTTGCTTTGATCTTTGAGCCTGCTTTTTTAGCCACCTGCTTATTGATCTCGAACTCTGTAGCGATGGGTTCGCCATCTTCGTCTTTATAGTTATCCTTATAGGAAGAAAACTTATCTACGATTTTTGGTTCTTTGAGTACTTCATCTTCGAAGTGTTTTTCGTCGAACTTATCTTTATCCGCAAAGAACTGCATCGCATCGTTAGCAACACGGTACTTGTCCTCTTGAGGCATTTCCGCGGGCAGGCCTTCATCGGCAAATGAAACACACATCTCGGCGTATTTTTTTGTCTTAAATTCGTCGTCCTTAAGAGCCCGAGCACCGAGGAAGTCACGGACCCAGAAGTTGGTGTCGGCACCACCTTTGTCGAAGGTGTAGACTAGGTAGCCAGCTTCTTTCTCGTGGTTGACGATGAGACAGCCTTTGTCGATCTTGTCTGGGTAGATACCGTTGTGGGTGGTGAGTTGGAGGTCACCATCATGATCAGAAATCTCAAGGAATGGAGTGAGGCTCTCAGATTTCACGATGCTGATAGCATCACAGATGTCACCATCGATCTGAACGCCTTTGATGAAGGCTATACAGAGGTCGCCAGACTTGATGTTCGGGTGCTTTGTCTTGTCGTATAGGTGGCGGGCAATCTTGCGCGAATAGGTGAGGAAACGTTCGTCTTGATCGAAGATTGTATTGGCATAGCAATGCATCTCGTGGAGGTCGAGCGAGGATGTGTGGTGGAAACGGTAACGATCGAGGTTCTTGAATGGCTTTAGAAACGCTAGAGTAAGGATATCTTTGTCCTCCTCGACAAAGGCGCAAAGCTCTTTTGACGTTTTGAGCGATTCGCCACGCAGAGGGTTACCAATTTTGGCAAGAGTGACGTGAGATAGAGTTGCTTTATTGAAGTTCGCTTTTACTGACATGTTGGGTGAGACGCATTACGTCAAATGATGGTTTAGGAAAGAAGATTACGTGAAATACGTGAGAAAACAGGGTGATTCTATTGCTCGTAGCCTTCAGGTAGTTCTGAGAGCTTATGGAATTTCTCTTTTTCTTCTAATTCTTTGGCTGGGTCGTAAAATGTTGCATTGATGACTGATACTCCACCATCGTTGTGCGTCATGAGCTCTGGGTGCGTATTGCCGACGCTCTTGTAGTAGTTACGCTTGGTCGTCTTACCGGATGTGTTGACTATCGTGTGGCAGTACAGCTCAGGAGAGGTGAGAAATAGTACGTGAAGGTTGTTACTCCGGTCAGTCGCCTTGAGGGCTTTACGAAAGGCGAGGATGCGACCCATTGAATAGGTTGCAAGCATGTGACCACGCTTGACATCTTCAACTTGGACATAGATCTGAGGGGACCCACTACCACTGTAGTTGAGGATTCTGTATTCACGTTCGTCTCCCGTGACTCCGGGAACTCCGACCTTGGTACGCCAGGTTGGGACTCCACGGTTGACTGTGAAATAAGCTTGTGCCGAGCGAGTGCCTTCAGAATGGCCTTGCTTGGGTGTGCGAATCACAGCGGATACGTTGTAGTTGCCAGGCTGTGCGAGGTCATAGGCATTATTGAGTGTGAAGGACGACTGAATCCTCTCAGCTGTTGGGATAGTGGTGCCCTTATAGCCAATCTCTTTAACCTTATTGATCACACGGCCACTTTGGTTACGTACAATAAACTCGATCCAACTATTGCCATCGGTGTTTCGGAGCGTGAGAGGGCTACCCGTTTGGTTTGTTATAGCCACAGTGACCTGGATAGGTTCGTAGCTGAGGTATTGTTTGTTGTTTGATTTAATACTGACGCTGATCTGTGCAGAGAGAGGCAGGCTTATGAGGAAAGCAGTGAGGAGAATAAGTAATCGCATGAGTGGGTCGGTTAGGTGAAATTTATTGTGTAGGGGCGGAGCTTGAGACAGTACGGAAGCCTAAGTCGGCGCGGTAGAGGCTTCGTGCATCATCGAGCTCCAATTTTGACATGTTAAGCCATTCTCGTGAGGTCGCAGCACTGCGTTTCTTAAGGTAGGAACCACCCAGAACAAGCGGCATTTTGGGTTTAGTTGGAAAGGCTGGGTTCTTGCTCATTTTAGAGCTCCACTCAGCTACGTTACCGGCGAGTCCATGAATGTTGTTGCCTGTGGTGTCACTACTTTCCTGGTCGACGGGCCCCCATGGAGAAGGTGTGAGAGCTCCCTCCCCTAGTGAATGGTGGAGAGTGGCGTGCCATTCTTCCTGAGTGGGAAGCCGGCGGCGTTTGTAGCTGCAATAAGTAAATGCATCCCACCAATCGATGCCGATCACTGGACAGTTAGGCCCTACTTTGAGCCCATTCCAGACGGCGCCAATTTTTGCGGCTGTATGGAGTTTTTCCCAATCGTGAGGTTGGTGGTTGCGCTTGTCTTCAGGTTGATCTTCGTGTTCGTAGACAGAGATTTGCTGGCGGCTGAGAATATCCATAGTCTCGAGGAATACGGCGTAATCAGCAATCGTGACTTCGTGGCAATCAATCCAAAAAGTCGAGAGCGCCACCTGGGAACCATCATGCGTTATGTAGTTGCCTGCTGGGATTTGTGACATGCCAGTGAGTTCTCGTTGTATCGGGCGGTCGGGCTGATCCATCACAAGTGAGCCAATCGTGATAGCGATAGCTGCGCCAATACCGATGCCTGCCAGCATGATGCGCTTTTTACTGTTGTCTCGCTGGTTGAGCCTCACCGTGGAGTTCTCCAGTGGTATGGCTGCGTTAGGCTCGGCGAGTTGCTGTTCGACTCCTTCGGAGAGATCTCGGATTTGCTCCCAAGTGAGCGGGATCTCACGCTTCAGATCCGCCATGTAATTGAGTAAAGAAAGGGTACGGGTGGAGCCTGGACAGCCTGGCTCTAGTATTCCTTTGAGGGCCGTAGCGATGGTGTGCTTATCGTTGGTGGCGACTTGCGGGTCTCTTTTGCCACCCACTGCCATGTTGACCTGACGAGCGAGGCTGTGCTCAGAGATAATGACTTGCTCTGCCAAGATGGGAAGGGTGGCGATGCGGTGTTCTTCGAGGTAGAGGTTCGCCTCTGCAATCTGACGGATGATATGGGCAATTTTTTCTGGGGGAAGTTGAGTCGATTTACTCAGTAATGCAGCGAGAGTTTCACCCGTAAGGTTTTCTCTGGCGTAAAAACAAAGTCGCCCTTCTCTCACTGCCTCAAAGACTGAGCCGATGAGAGGGTGGTACACCTGGGCCTTAGCCCGTATATCGCTGAGAAAGGTCGAGACAGCGGCCTCGTCGGACTGGAGCTCTAGATTGAGGCTGTCGATGATGACTTCTCGGCTAATGGAAACTTGATGAGCCCTCCACGTGCGGATGGTAATACCGTCGTATAGCAATTCCTTAAGCAAATAATCACCGATCTGAGTGCCGGTGCTGAGTCTGTCCATTTCTTGGTCCATCATTAGAATGTGAGTGTGAGCTTAGTGACGAGGAAGTGCCGGGAGAAGAGGATTGTCTGGGTTGATATTAGGCAGAGCCTCGTCTAGTGGGAAATCGAACGGAAAGGCAAACTCTTGATTATTTTGCTGAGCGTGGATCGCATGAAGGCGACGCGGGTAGGCTTGCTGATCGATGAGTTTGTTCTTGTAGTATAGCTCGGCGACGTAGCCGAAATAGGTGCGCTGACCAAATAGGTGTTCTTCAGCCACTGCGCTTGGAGGTAGGGTGTAGCTAGACTCCGCGACTTCCTCGTCGTTGGCCCAGTCCAAGGGCTCATGCAGCCAACGGTCTTGGATGTTGTCTGCCCTGGAGCGAGGGACAGCTTCGATACTTTTCTTATCCACAAGGTCGTAGTGGTGGACTTTGATTTCCAGCTGGCTTGGATCAAAATCAGCATTGGCGACCGCGCGTATTGGTATAGTCAGGCGGGCTTGAAGCCGGTCAGGTGAGATGCGGCGCATGATGTGGCCGATGATCAGGAATTGTTCTTTTTGCGGGTTGATGCCATTTGTGAGTTTGAATGCCGATTTGTCGTAGTAGACACCAATACTCGTCCCCATACGGAAGAGTTTTTCGTAGTTGTTGGTCGCGCGCTCCCACAGACCCATATCCTCAAATAAGAGAGCCTTACGGTAGAAAATAGCGGGTTCATTCGGGGCTCTAGACTCTGCATCCACAAGCTTGACCAGAGCTTTGATTACGTCTCCTTGGTTGTGGGCGATGTGGGCATCGCGGACTAATTTTTCAACCATAGGGTCCTGGATCGATGGCGCAGTCTCAGGGATAGCGGGCTGGGTGAAGAGCGGTGTTTGGAAAGTGGTGGCTGGTGGCTGGGTGCCAGCACCGTCTTCATCAGTATATGCATCGAGCAACTCAGCCACGCTGCGAGGACTTAAACTGCCGCTCAATGGAACCTCATCAGGTAAAGTGGGAATCGAAACAATCAATGGAGCCCCCGTTACATAACGAACAACCTCGCGGGTTTCACCTGTGCGCGCAGCAATGGCAACACCTACTGAAAGGAGTTGGGCAAAGGCAATGCTGGCGAATAATCCGCACGCGATGGTGAAGGCTGGTCGCTTTGCTGCTGGCGATTCTTGGGTAGGTGTTCCCATGGTTGTCCGACTTTAGAGGGCAAATGAGGGCGATGGGAAGGACGATTTTGCTAAATGATTTCTAGTTGGCTAATCTATTCCTCTTGAGGAATGCTGGAGATGGCGTATGGATTTTGCAGAGCGTATGAATGTGGCCCAAATGACTGAGCGAGATATCCTCCTGCATCCAAGTTCTGTAGCCGCTGGGCTACAGCACCTTGATGGGCTCGTGTTTTTTGATAGCTCAGGGAATTTCCCCGATGGAGTGGGCGAAATCATCAGTATTGTGGCTGCTCGGCCAACCCAGATTTTGCGGGGAGATGTGTCCGATGTCAGCTTAATTGAGGAGGTTCTCGCTGAGTATGCGGCTGAGCCTAGTGATCTGCCGAATGGCGGACTCTGCGGCTGGATCGAGTACCAAGGGTCCTATTGTTTTGGCGTGTATCCGGAGATGTTGGTTTACCGGCATAGCTCTGGGCAATGGTACGAACGCGGCAGCCTTTCCTCCGACATACTCACCACCCCAACTACCCCACTTCTGGAGATTGGCGAGTTTTTACAGTCGATGGGACGTCGTGACTACTTGCAAAAAGTGGAGATAATTAAAGATTACATCGCCGCAGGTGATATCTACCAAGTCAACTTAACCCAAAAATTTTCAGCTCCGGTGGCCGGGGAATCAGCCTTTGGGCTTTATTCTCATCTGCGGGCACTTTCTCCAGCGCCTCATTCTAGCTACATGTCACTAGACGGGCGAGAGGTGCTATCGTCCTCTCCCGAGACATTCTTACGTTTTGACCAGGACCGGGTGGTGACGCGCCCAGTCAAAGGGACCAGACCTCGTTTTGATGACCCATCGATGGACCAACGCTCAGCCTTTGAGCTCCGAACTTCTGAAAAAGAAGTTTCAGAGTTGGTAATGATCACTGACCTCGGCCGTAATGACCTCGGTCAGGTGTGTGATTTTGGCAGTGTCCACGTCGAAGCCTTGCTTAAGTTAGAAAAATTCGAGCACGTCTATCATTTGGTTTCCACCGTGAGTGGCAGACTCCAGAAAAATGGCAGCCAAGTACGCGCCCTGCAGGCATGTTTTCCAGGCGGCAGTATTACAGGAGCCCCCAAAAAACGGGCGATGGAGATCATTGAAGAGTTAGAAGAACTCCCACGTGGTCTCTATACTGGCGCGATGGGCTACTTTGGTTTCAATGGTCAAAGCCAGTTCAATATAGTCATCCGCACTATGGTGCGTGAAGGGGATCAGCTGCACTATCACGTAGGCGCTGGGATTGTCACTGACTCTATTGCCGAGTCTGAATACGAAGAAACCATACACAAGGCAAAAGGGATGCGCGTGGCAGTGGAGGAGTACGTTAGAGCGAAATGATAGTCTCAAGGTTTGAGGTTTACAGTGGCTCAGAATGGGTAGATGCTGCGCCGTAGAAAGTTTTGGCAAAAAAAATATCAATTAGGAAGCGTTGGGGGCGTCGCATCAAGTGGTTGTCCCTTCCTATGCTTGTGCTTTTTTCATACGCTTGCTGGCAGGTGTGGGACATCAACCGCATAGGTTTTAGCGATAATGGCGGCAAGGCTGACTGCGCCATCGTTTTAGGGGCTGCAGCCTACCACACCAAGCCCTCACCCGTGTTTCAGGCGCGCATTGACCATGCTATAAAACTCTATAAAGAAGGCCGAGTTGGCAAGCTCTTGCTGACTGGAGGTTATGGCAAAAATGCCGAATTTTCTGAGTCTGAAGTGGCCCTCGAATACTGTAAAAAGAGCGGAGTCCCAGAGATGGATATTTTGATCGAGAAAGAATCTCAGACAACAGAGCAGAATATCATAGAGGCTGAAAAGGTGATGCGAGAAAAAGGTTTGAAATCAGCGCTGTTAGTGAGTGACCCTTGGCACCTAAAGCGTGCTCTAGCAATGACACAAAAACATGGTGTCGAAGCCGAACCGTCGGCAACCCAAACGAGCATGTATCGATCTGAGAAAAACCAATGGGGGTTTTTGCTGCGTGAACTCTACTACCTCCACGTTTGGAGATTAGCAGGGGAGTGAGGGCTTTTGATGACTGGCCCCTTAAGGAGATGTGACGGCGGTTTCTAACCGCCTAGTCCCAATGGCACTCAGTTAAGTCTATTTTGGTGAGCTTTGAGACGCATTATTTTGCTTCATCGTGCTAGCTATTCGTTCCATCTATCAAGCTACTTGCTACTCAATAAACCACCGCCACGGGAAATTTGCGCTTATTTCCCAACTTCCTAAAATTTGCGTTCGAGCATGTGGCGGGCAATCTGCTCCAGACGAGCAGCCTTTTCACCAAGCGGCTTTAGAGCGTCTAGAGCCAGAGTGGTGAGACGAGCTGCCTCTACCTTGGATTCTTCAAGCCCCAGAATCGCGGGGTAAGTGGACTTATCGACTGACTCATCTTTCCCAGCGGTTTTACCTAGTTGCTCGGTGGTCTGTGTGACATCGAGGATGTCATCGATCACTTGGTAGGCGAGTCCGAGGTTGTAGCCGAAGTCCGTGAGTGCTTGTAGTTGTTCGGCCGTGCAGTTAGCGCTCATGCCGCCTAGGCGGAGCGAACTACAGAGCAGGGCTGCTGTTTTAGCTTCGTGGATGTGCACGAGTTGCTCTTGGTTGAGCTCTTTCCCTTCGCCTTCGAGGTCGAGAACTTGGCCGCCAATGAGCTTCTTGCTGCCGCCCGTTTCTGAGAGTTCGAGCACGTAGTCGCGTGCGTTATAGCGCTCAGTCGAAGGTGTCTGAGCAATGATGGTGAATGCTTCAGTTAGCAGAGCATCTCCAGTGAGCACCGCGATTCCCTCTCCATAAACCACATGGCTAGTCGGACGACCGCGGCGTAGGTCGTCATCGTCCATGCTGGGAAGGTCATCGTGCACTAGAGAGTACGTGTGCATGACCTCGACTGCGCAAGCTGGGAAGAGAGCACTCTCTTCTTCACCTGAACAAGCCTCTGCTGCAGCGAGACAGAGAATAGGCCGCAGGCGTTTCCCACCGGCGAACATGCTGTAACGCATTGCCTGGTGGATCGTTGCTGGGCGCGTGTCTCCGCTAGGGAGAATCTGATCAAGCGCTGAATCGACAGCTTCTTGCTGGGTTTTAAGCCAAATTTTTAAACTCATACGGGAATGTGTTAAGCTTTGTCTTTTAGATGTAAAATGAAAGAGGCGCCACATATTTAGTCTGGTAAGAGACTTAATACATAACACCTAAAACTTAATGCTGTTAAAGTATTTCTGCAATCTGCACAGCATTGAGAGCCGCTCCTTTACGGACTTGGTCGCCTACCACCCAGAGGGCGAGGGCGTTGTCGAGTACCTTGTCTTCGCGGATGCGGCCGACTAGGCAGTTGTCCTTGAGTGTGGTGTCGAGTGGAGTCGGGAAAATATTCAGTGATGGATCGTCCTTCGCGTCGACGCCTGGATAGTCAGCGTACACGGCGCGCGCCTCTTCCACATTCGGAGTCTTTTCAAATCCTGCAGTGATAGAAACCGAGTGTGAACGGTAAACCGGAACTCGAACACATGTACAAGTCACTTTCAGTTCCGGTAGCTTAAGGATCTTACGCGCCTCGTTTAGCATTTTGAGTTCTTCCTTGGTGTAGTTGTCCGGCTGGAATTCGTCGACTTGTGGGATCACGTTGAACGCGATCTGAGTCGGGTAGACTTCGGAGATTACTTCACCACCATTTGCTAGGGCTTCGCATTGCTGCTTGAGCTCAGCTATGCCCGCCGATCCTGAGCCTGAGACAGCTTGGTATGAAGAGGCTATGATAGATTTCAGCCCGTATTTCTTGTGCAGGGGGTAAAGAGCCATCAATGAAATGATGGTGGTACAGTTCGGGTTGGCGATGATGCCTTTCACGGCTTCCTTCGCGGCTTCCGGGTTGATTTCCGGCACGATAAGCGGAACCTCATCGTCCATGCGGAACGCTGAAGAGTTGTCGATCACTATGGCTCCAGCCTTAGCTGCGGAAGGGGCATATGTTTCTGAAATACCTCCACCAGCGGCAAAAAGTGCAATTTCTACTCCTTCAAATGCTGCGTGAGTTAGTTCTTTTACAATAATCTCTTTGCCCTGAAAGGTAATCTTTTTGCCTGCAGAGCGGGCAGAGGCGAGCAAGGTGAGCTCGCTGATTGGGAAGTTGCGCTGGTCGAGACAAGCGAGCATTTCTTCACCTACGGCACCTGTGGCGCCGACTATTGCGATGTGTTTAGCTTCTTTCATGGTCTTTAAGTACTCGGGTTCGAGTCCGCGAAACGCTACTAGAGTTGCCTTATTTAGCAATGCTTGTTCTTGTAATGCTAGAAAGGTGAAAGAAAAAATGTTCCAACTACGTTTCTAGCTTGCGCCTAGCAGATGGTTCTTCTAGGCTGCTAACCAATGTTAGGCGGTGCCGTACGGGTGTTGCCTACAAATGGAAAATCAATACCTATGAAAACTATCAAATGCATCATTTTAGCAGCGGCAGCAGCTTCTTGCGCTGTTCTCTCTTCCTGTGGAAGTAACGCGCCTTGCGAACCAGCATACGTCGAACCCGCTAAATAATAATCCTATGAAAACCCTTAAATTTCTTATCTACGCTGTAGCGGCAGCTTCTATTACTTTCCTTAGTTCTTGCTGCGGATGCATGTAAGCCTGAGGGATGCGCACGCCTAGCGTGTGAATCCAACCCGGGGCCTAGTGGTCCCAATTAAACCGAAAACAAAACAATAAATACTATGAAATTCGTTAAAATTATCGCAATCGCAGCAGCAGCAGCAGGTATCGCTCTTTCCACTTCATGTGGTTCATCTCCTGAGCCAACTCCAGTACCAGTAATGCCAAGCAAGTAATTGCAAAGCAGACTATTTAAAGCGGGCTTTCCTAACGGGAGTCCGCTTTTTTCTTGCGCTCACGTATGAGGCGCTCATGATGCAATGCGAAAACCATATCAATTTATGAAAGCACTACGTATTCTAACAATCGCTTCCGCAGCCTCGGCTACTGTTCTTCTTAGCTCCTGTGGTTGTTGCACAGGTGAGGCCAAGGCCCCATCTCTTCGGCCACTTCCACAGTTTAATGATATTCCAGTAGCTCCTACGAAGTAATTTTTTCAGCCACAGGGCCCCTTGTGAGCCCTGTGGCTCTTTTTTGTAATGAGACTGAGCTCAATTATTATGGCTGTTACGGCATGTATTAGCCTCAGCTCTTGTGAGACGCTAGGTCGGACGATGCAGGTGCCAGGAAATCTGCTGCACTCTGTCGGTAGATCTGCAGGTCTAGCATCACATGAAGATGCCGCTCCATCCGAGTTCGAGTGCGCACTCGATCCTGAATTCGATTAATTGCAGCTGGATGAGATGGAATGGCTGAACTAGAGCAGCACGATCAGAATATCACCGCCCTCGAACAAGGTGTGATTGCTCTGTTTGCCGATGGGATGAAAGTGATTGGCTTGCCCAAGTCGGTGGGGGAAATCTACGGTTTACTCTTCGCTCGTGATGCCGTGTTCTCGCTCGATGATTTGGTGGTCTTGCTCGACGTGAGTAAAGGCACAGCGAGCCAAGGCCTAAAAATGTTGCGGACCTTGGGGGCTATCAAAGAGGTTCACTCATCGGATTCTCGTAAAACGTATTATCAAGCAGACATTGAGCTAAAAAGCTTGGTGGGCGGTTTTATTCGTGAGGAGGTTCGGCCACACATGAAAAGCGCGAAGGTGAAAATTGGAGCTTTACGAGAGCTTGTGGACAGGGGAGACGACTTTGCTCTAGATCGTATAGAGCGGCTTGATAAATGGCGGCGCAAGGCCAGCTTGTTGTTACCTATTCTACAGAAAATTCTTTCCAGCTGATGAATGAGCAAGACAGTCACTGGTATGTCGTCCGAGCGCAGCCTAAGCGTGAGCGGATAGCCGCTCGAAGCCTGCGTGAGACGATGGGGGTCGAGGTGGTGTGCCCCTTGGTGAAATTTCTTAAAGCCACTCGGCGCGGAAAGGTTTGGTGGTCCGAAGCAATGTTTCCTGGCTACCTTTTTGTGAAATTTAACAGAAAAGAACACGAGCGTGGTGTCAGGTATGCACAAGGTGTCTTAACTATAGTGAAGTTTGGCGAGTCAATGCCTGTCATCCCTTGCGCGTTTGTTGAGTCGTTGACTGAGTTGCTAGGCGAGCAAGAGGAAGTCGTGATTGCTCATGACGTGAAAATAGGGGATCAATTTGAGTTGGTAGAAGGACCGCTACGTGGTCAGATCGGCGATGTTTTGGAGGTGCTTCCAGGTAAAGAAAGAGTGCGGCTTCTGGTTGAATTTATTGGTGGTGAGCGCGAGGTGGAAGTGGATCTCATGTCCCTCCTCCTGCCAGGGCGTCCCGATACGAAAAAATAAATGACTCCATAGGATTGGGAGCCACTTTGAAATTGTTCATTTTTATTTGAACTTTTCTTTCAACCTGCTGTCCTGTCTGTGATTGATCGTAATTACAGTCATTCAAATATATCGAAAAAAAGCCTTAGGTTTCTGAAGTTTCTCATTCAGTACGACCAAGGGCGGTAGCGTGCTGAATGTAATTCCCATCAATACATTAGTAAGTTGAGCATGTTAAGAATGAAATAATTCTTGCCAAGTATAACAGGCAAGGATATGGATTGCTCCGTCATGAATAAACCCCAAGCAGATAGCCGCCAAAAAAGTGTGATGAAAGGAATCACATGGCGGTGTATTGCAACACTCACCACCTACCTCATCGCTTGGATGTGGACTGGCGAGACTGAGACTGCGGGCAAGATTGCAGCCGTTGAGTTCTTCCTAAAGTTTTTCATCTACTATGGACACGAACGCCTCTGGCAGTGGCTGCCGGCGCAAGGAGCCCGGTGGAAACAAAAGTTGAGCAAACTAAAAGCATGAGCAATATCTACCCAGAATATGAACGCCAGCTTCCTCAGAGCGCCAAAGAAGAGCTTCTAGGCCAACGAGGCTTGGTGGTTTGGATGTATGGGCTCTCGGGGTCAGGCAAGTCGACTATAGCGAACGCAGCAGAAAAAGCACTGAATAGCCAAGGCCGCTACGTGACCATGCTCGATGGTGACAATCTCCGCAGCGGGCTAAATGCCGGTCTCGGCTTCAGCGATGAGGACCGCAATGAAAATATCCGCCGTGCCGCAGAAGTAGCCAAGCTACTCCGCCATAATGGCGCAATCGTTTTGGTTTCCCTCATCACGCCGCAAAACATTTTCCGCCAGCAAGTACGCGACATTCTAGGCGATGAGAATTTCCTAGAAGTCTACGTCAAAGCCTCTTTCGAAGCCTGCCAACAACGCGATGTCAAAGGGCTATACGCGAAGGCAAAAGAGGGGGAGGTAGCTCATTTTTCAGGTAAGACATCCTCTTTCGAAGAGCCAGATCAGGCTGACCTAGTCATCGAGACTGAGAATCAATCTATCGAGCAAAGCCTCGAAACCCTTCTTCAATCAATCTCCTCTAATATCAAGTTAGACCAAATCTCTAAAGGCTAGCTCCGGTAACTAGCGATGATGATGCAGGTTTACTCTTCTGCCCGTGGGGTTCTATTTTAATCATCTAATCTTCGCTTACAAATTTTCAACCTATACACACAAAACAGCATCGTCGGTAGTTGCCGGAGGTGCCCTAAATAAACTTTTATGTCCACTTATCAATTAAGTCACCTCAAACAACTCGAAGCTGAGGCCATCTACATCCTCCGTGAAACTGCGGCACAGTTCGAAAATCCTGCATTGCTATTCTCTGGCGGCAAGGACTCGATCGTCATGGCGCATCTCGCCTATAAAGCATTCCACCCAGCGCGTTTGCCATTCCCATTGGTCCATGTCGATACTGGCCATAACTTCGACGAGACAATGGAATTCCGCGACTACTACGTGGATAAGATCGGTGCCCGCCTCGTCGTGGGTTCTGTTCAAGAGTCTATCGATGAAGGTCGCGTCCAGGAAGAGACTGGTCCAGATGCAAGCCGTAATGCACTCCAAACAATCACACTTCTCGATACTATCCAATCAAATGGCTACGACGCCTGCCTCGGCGGCGGTCGCCGCGATGAGGAAAAAGCACGTGCAAAAGAGCGCTTCTTCTCCCACCGTGATGACTTCGGTCAGTGGGATCCTAAGAACCAACGCCCAGAGCTCTGGAATCTTTTCAATGGCCGCAAGCGTCAAGGTGAAACCTTCCGTGTCTTCCCACTCTCCAACTGGACCGAGATGGACATCTGGCAATACATCAGGGCAGAGAATATCGAACTTCCTAGCCTCTACTTCGCTGCCGAGCGTGAGTGCCTCACCCGGAATGGCATCATCCTCGCAATTTCTGAGTTCGTCACCCCCCGTGAAGGTGAAGTGGTCGAAAAGAAGAGCATACGCTTCCGCACCATGGGTGACGCTACTATCACTGGCGCTATAGAATCAGTAGCCACGGACTACGATGCAATCGTCGATGAAGTCGCTGCCGCTCGGCAAACCGAGCGTGGAAACCGCTCCGACGACA
>JBLHPP010000027.1:0-14679 GCA_047624385.1 Crocinitomicaceae bacterium | reverse complement strand
GACATCGAAAACTCGAGGGATCTTAACAGAAACGAGAAACAGCAGTTTGGATTCTTAGTGGCATGGCTAGAATCATGGAGAATTCAGCGTCGCTTGCCAGCATGCCGCGAGACTTGTCGGCGTTTCTGGAAAGAAATGGTCAAAGTAAAGCCCCGAGAGACATGGCAACTCAATCAATGGACTGAAGCAGTTCGCTGGTATTTAGGTTGGTTAGACATCTGTAAAAAAGAAGGGAAACCAACTGCCAGTATTCCAGAAAGAATGAGTAATGCAGTGCATAGTCTCGGCGCTCGGCGGGGTCTAGCTCTGACTACACGTAAAAGCTATGCAGGCTGGATTGCTAGGTTTGGTAGGGTTGCGGGGTCAGCTGAAGGGGCTCAAAACCCTGTAATCGCCCGCCAATGGCTGGCGGATCTTGTTGAAAAAACGAATGTTAGTTTCTCAACCCAAAAGCAGGCACTCAACGCACTCGCGTTCTTCTTTAAAGAGGTCTGTAGTATGGAGGAAGTGGATCTAGGCGTCCGCATGAGAAAGCGTAGCCGCCACGTCCCGACAGTTCTAACCAAAGACGAGCTACTACACCTCATTGGAAAGCTAGAACCTAAATACAAACTCAAAGCTAAACTACAATATGGGGCAGGTCTCAGGATCGCGGAGCTGCTGCAAATTCGCGCCAAAGACATCGACTTAGAGCGGCGACAACTAACCATTCGCGAAGGCAAGGGAGGTCGGGAACGTGTCACGATGATCCCGGACTGCCTAATCCCGGAAATCGAACTTCAACTGACGCATTGCCGGGCGCTTTATGAAAAAGATAGGGCAGCCAATGCTAATGGCGTACAAATGCCTAATGCAATGAATCGTAAAGCTCCCAAAGCGGCTAAAAGCTGGCAGTGGTTTTGGCTGTTTCCCGCGGAAAAGGAATCGACCGATCCCTCGACTGGAATCATCCGCCGTCATCACATCCACCCAGATTCCTATGGTGGTAGTATTTCTAGGGCGGCAAGGGCGGCGGCTATCAGTAAAAGAGTCACCTCCCATGTGCTCCGCCATTCTTTCGCTACCCACCTTGTAGAATCTGGGAGTGATCTGCGAACAGTGCAAGACTTACTAGGTCACGCGGATGTGAAAACCACAGAGATTTACACGCACGTGGCGACTGGTAGCAATGGCCGGGGTGTGAAGAGTCCGCTAGATACAATGGCACTTGGTTAAGTCTATTTTGGTGAGATTTGAGACGCATTATTTTGCTTCATTGTGCTATTAGCAGAGCTGTCTTTTTCACTATCGGACCACCCTAACTATTAAAATACTATGCTAAGGGGAGGAAAAAGGGGTCAGGTGATAAATATTATAATTCTCTGTTTAACATCTCGCCATTCTTTGCTGCTTGGCGGACTCGCCCGTTAACAAAAAAAGACAGACTAATAGAAAGGTGAGCCTCCCTATCCATTATTTCATATGCATTTTCCAATATTACGACCCTCCTATAGAATCCATATCATAAACATATTCTCCCACACCTTTACTCTGCTTAGATGGCGACCAACTATGTCAGCTACTTCATCGTAGATATTAACTCACTCAATTTTCTGCTTGAGATAACCCAGAATATTAGGACTATAGTATCACTCTTCTTTAATTAGCTCGAGATGGCTCGCTTTTTCGATAATTAGAGAACCTCAAAATTAATTTATCTATTCAATGAAAACAAAATACACCCACCTTGTGCCAGCACTAGCCCTCGCAGCACTCACTCCTGTAATGGCTCAGTCCACAGGGGTCGACAAATCCGCAGCCAACTATAAAGAAGGTAAGTTCACCGACTACCTCGAGCTCGCTGAAAAAGTAATTGAAGAAAATTCAGACAAGCTAGATCTCGCTGAAGAACTAAACACCCGTGAGATTTTCCAAGCAATTGGACTAGAAAACATCACAAGCTATGCTCAATCCTCTACGCCACAAGGCACTGAGTGGATCAACAAGATTCGTCTCAACAATGGTGGAAAAAACGAAGGAGCTATCAAGCTTCTAGTCGACACCAAGCATAAAGGTTTATCCGTACCAACAATGTCTCCAGCGGGCACTGACCTAGCACTTCAGCTCAGCCTCAACCTTTCACACATCGAGCCACTGATCACAGGAATCATGGGTAGTGCCGCTTCTGATGAGGATATGGACGAGTTCAAAGCCCAAATGGGTGAGCCTGTTCCAATGATGGGAATGTCTAGCTCTGAGCTCCTTCAGAAACTCGATATCCGTCTCAACCTAGCGATCGACCTCGACCCTAACGAGAAGCTTCCGACTCCAATTGGAGCATTTGATAAACCGCACATCGTTGGCCGCATTGATGGTGCCGCATGGGCATGGGCAAAAGTAGGTGGCCAACTCATCGGCAGCACTGGCCTCCCATTTGAAAAAGTAGAAGCCAATGGCGTGACAACTTATAGCTTACCTGCAGAGATGGCGGCTAACTTCATGGGCTACTCACCTGTCATTTCAGTAGACGCCGCGAAAGACCAGATCTGGGTGGCATCTTCTCCTGAGTTCCTCGTTAAGAGCAGTAATGGTAAAGACTCACTCGCAGAAAGCGCTGCCTATAAAGCCACTATGGCTGGCCTTCCGAAAGATGGCGTATCCATGACATACATGTCGAAAGATTTCGCCACATTCCTGATCAAAACTCTAGGCACTCTAAAAGATGGCGGGATGATGGAAGCTGCTGGCGAAGAAGCTAACACACAAATCGATAATGCCCTTAAGCAACTTCTTAAGGTGAAGACAGGCGCTGCTCAGGTAATCTCAACTGACGCTGAAGGAATCCTACTTTCAGATCGTAACGTCCAGAATATCGAGCAACAAATGGCTGAAGCTATGGAGCTCCTCAAAACGAAGTAATTCGCTAGAGTAAACATTTCTATAAACATCACCAAACGCCTAGCAGAATACTTTCTGCTAGGCGTTTTTTCTTGAGGTCACCTCAGCCAACTACCGACGATACTGTTTTGTATGTTTAGGTTGAAAATTTTTATGTGGGGCCACCCTAAAGCTAAAGCGACTTAAAAAATCCCAAACTGAAAAAAAATTACCCGGGGTTAAAATATATCACGCTCCGGAAGTTTCTATTTAACAAGCATGCTCTTGCCTGTCATTTCTTCGGGTTGTGCCACACCTAACATATCAAGAAGTGTGGGGGCCACATCAGCTAGGATGCCATCGTTGACTTTGACACCATCATGGTCATTAGCCACGTAAATAGCATGTACTAGGTTTGTCGTGTGTGCAGTGTTCGGTGAGCCATCTGCATTGATTAGCTTCTCACAGTTGCCGTGGTCAGCAGTGATCAAGAGCTTACCGCCTAGCCGGAGAGTTTCCTCGACTATAGCTTGCACCCCTTTGTCGATTGCCTCACAGGCCTTATTACACGCCTCGACGATTCCAGTGTGCCCGACCATGTCTGGGTTGGCATAATTGAGAATCACAAGGTCGTAATGTTTAAGGCTTGCTACCAATTTCTCGGTCACTTCTGGCGCGCTCATTTCTGGCTGGAGGTCATAGGTAGCCACTCCTGGTGATGCTACAATCTGACGGTCTTCATCCATAAAAGGAGTCTCGGCTCCACCATTGAAAAAGTATGTCACATGTGGGTACTTCTCAGTCTCAGCAATACGGAGCTGGTTCAGTCCAGCATCAGCAACCACCTCACCTAGGACATTTTTCATGCTGCTAGATGGATAGACAACTTCACAATCGAAATTTGCATCGTATTCTGTGAGTGTGACAAAATGTGGTTTGGGATGCACTTCTTTATCAAAAGCGACAAAGGCTTCACCATTGAGGAATGCATTACTCAGTTGGCGCGCGCGATCAGCACGAAAGTTAAACCAGAAGACCACGTCTTCGTCTTCGATCCGTTGCTTATCAGCATCTGCTAAAATCATTGGGGTGATGAACTCATCAGTCTCAGCCTTTGCATAGGCCGCGGCAACAGCTTCACTAGCAGATCCTTCAAACTTTTCACCTTTACCAAGTACGATAGCATCCCAAGCTAATTTATTACGCTCCCACCGAGTGTCGCGGTCCATCGCATAATATCGACCGATGACAGTCACGATCTTAGCTCCTGTGCCTTCGATATCGTTCTCTAATTTTTTGAGGTAGCCGATGCCACCACTAGGCGAGGTGTCACGACCGTCAGTGATAGCGTGGATTGAAATATTTTTTACTCCAGCCTCTGCAGCTGCTTTGACAAAGGCCACGAGGTGGTCTTGGTGGCTGTGCACTCCTCCATCGGAAATGAGTCCCATAAAATGCATCGTTCCACCTTTGGCTTTTTCAAATGCCTGCTTCATCACTTCGATATTAGGCATCTCGCCATCGGCTATTGATTTATTGATACGCGTCAGACTCTGATAAACGACACGGCCTGCACCGAGGTTGAGGTGACCCACTTCTGAGTTCCCCATTTGCCCCACTGGAAGCCCCACATCCAAGCCAGATGCGCTAACGAATCCTTTCGGATATGTTTCAAAGATTTTGTCGTGAAATGGGGTGTCCGCAAGGAGTGTTGAGTTACCGTCCTGCTCTGCAGTCTCTTGGCCTCCTGGGTTCACTCCCCAACCGTCACGAATGATGAGTACTACTGGTTTCTTAGCCATATGCGCGGCTTATACGAGCAAACGCTCCGGCTGGCAACTGGGAAGTGACTTGTGACTTGCCACCCGCGACTAGCTAGACCAACCTCCCGCCATGCACGGCCAACTGTTACTCCTAGGTATCAAAGGATATGAACTATCCTCTAACGAGATCCACTACTTGAGAAAAATCCAACCTGGTGGATTTGTCCTCTTTGGCCGGAATGTGCAGTCCCCGACACAAGTGCGTGCTTTAACCGATTCTCTACGAGATATCTGCGATATTCAACCCATCATTGGCATCGACCAAGAAGGTGGCCGAGTCACCCGCACCAAAGAAATCGGCAACACGCCTCCCTCAGCTGAACAGCTCCGCATCTGCGGCAAACCAGACCTAATTGCATGGAGTGGCATCCAAACTGGTCTTCTACTCAACCAGCTAGGTATCAACATGAACTTAGCTCCAGTATTAGATATTTGCTATGATTCCGAAGCTGACAATGCCCTGCGGGGTCGCTGTTATGGGCTAAATGCACAAGAAGTGATCAACAACGCTGGAGTCTATAACCGGAATCTCATCCGTACCAAAGTGCATGGATGCGGCAAACACTTTCCTTCATGCGGACTCGCCGATGTGGACCCCCACCACAAGCTGCCCGTATCTCATAAATCAAAAGAAGAAATGATGCAAAGCGACCTACTCCCCTACACAGCGCTCGGTGACGAACTCAGTGCCATTCTCACTGGTCACACCCACTTTTCCCAGCTTGACCCAGATTCACCTGGCTTACCGGCTTCACTTTCTCGAAATATTGTCACCAGATTACTGCGTGACCAACTTGGCTATAATGGAGTGGTGATGACTGACGACCTAGACATGGGAGCTATCATCAACACCTACGGCCGAGGTCCCGATGTCAAGATGGCGATCGAAGCTGGTAACGACATGGCTATGATTTGCCACCAGACAGACACCGCTGAGCAAGCACTAGCATCGCTGAAAGAACTTTCCTCCTTATCTATAGAGGACTCACTGATACGTATTCATAAGCTCAAAAAAAAGTTACCCAAAACCATTGCTTTTAGCCATGATCGCTGGGATAAACTCAACGACGAAATCATGGAACTGCGGATTGAAACTCTTGGTGAAGAAGCCGCAAAAAACCAAAGTGATTCGACATCAAACTCTCGCAGTCCAGTCGAAGATTATTAAGTCTCCGCCATTTAAAATCTCAAAAACCTCATCATCAAGTGTCTTCATCTAACCGCACATCTGGCTCAGTAGCCATGGACGACTACCTCGAACAAATACTCAATTTGATCGAAGAAAAAGGCTATGCCCGTCCAGTCGACATCTCAAAAAAGCTCGGGATTTCCCAGGCCAGTGTCACGAACATGATCCGTAGGCTCGACACCGAAGGCCTTGTAAAACATGAGAAATACCGTGGTACTATCCTCACGGACAAAGGCCGTACGATAGCCCATGCCATCATCACCCGCCACGACACGCTCACTGAGTTCCTCCGACTCTTTGATATCAATGAAGACACAATCTATGCCGACGTAGAGGGCATGGAGCACCACATTTCTAAAGCCACTCTCGGCGTGATTACCACCCTAGTAGAAGAACTCAAGTCCAACCCTGAACTTCTCAACCGGCTGAAGGGCAAGCTATAATCATCCCCGCTAATGAGTGATTCCAAGAAGTTTGAGCACATCCGCCACAAGCCACCAGCTGAACTAACCAACCCGAGGCCACTCATCATAGCTCTCTCTCCGCTAAGGACGCACGCTAACCTTTCGACCATTGTGCGCACTGCCGGATGTCTAGGAATAACCGAAGTAATCGCCACGGGAAATGCTAAGATTAATCCAAAAATAGCACGCGATGGTGCCGACAACGTCAACCTCACGTCTCGCCGTTCACTCATCCCCTCGCTCAAAAAACTTAAAGCCGACGGCTACAAGCTCGTCGGGCTCGAGCAGACCACAAACTCCGTCCCACTCCGAGAGTTCGACTTCCCGCGCAAGACCGTCTTAGTAGTCGGCTCCGAGCGCGAAGGTCTCAATCAAGACACCCTCGACATCCTCGACCACGTGGTAGAAATCCCAGTCTGGGGGCTCCCCTACAGCTACAACGTAGCCACCGCGACTAGCATTTGCCTACATAGTTACTGTGTACAATTTCCGAATGGCTAAGTGACTGGCGAGCATCTTTCCCCACTAAAAGTGAAGATCAAAGCCGCAACCCGACTACGTGATTTCATCATCATTGGTGGCTTTGAGCTTGAGTAATTCCCTTAAAAATCAAGGCTCGCCTAAGGAGCAATACAGCTTGCCCACCACAGCCTCTGCCGTAGGGAGGAGCATCGTGACTGGGGAGAAACGCTGATTCATAAGAAAATCACCCAGCCCCGTACTTCTTCCGCGAAGCGCACATTTCTAGAACCTAAAAAAACAACATCTATTGCTTTTGAAATGCTAAGTGGTATTAGACAGAAAGTCCCTTGCCTATCGGGGCTAACGGGTGTATGGAGACTTTGCCCAACCCTAATAATGCGGGCAGATAGCTATGCTTAAATGGATTCTCCAAAAAATCGTCGGTAACAAGAATCAGCGCGAAGTGAAGCGCATGAACCCAATCGTTGCCAAAATCAACGAAATCGAGGAGGCGCTTCAGACTGAATCTGAAGCTACTGTTCTAGCCAAAATCACTGCGTGGCAGCACCACCTTCACCGCTATTTACCTCTTGGAGCACCAACCAAACGCACGATTGAAGCGATGGAAAGTGGGACACTTGCTGATTTTGCTGGAACCCTAGAAACCCGTCTTGGCTCCCTGCGTGCCGAGTACCCTAGCCTTCCTAAAGTAGAGGCATCACCAGAATCGATCGAAGCTGCGAAAGCTGCATTCACAGAAATCGAAGGTGAATTCCCAGCAAAGCGCGACCTCTACCTTAAACAAATTCTTCCTGAAGCCTACGCCGTTGTAAAAAATGGTGCGCGTCGCATGTGTGGCCGCAGCATCCCGCTCGGTGGCAGCGAAATCAAGTGGAACATGATTCACTTCGACGTTCAGCTCGTCGGTGGTATAGCCCTCCATAATGGCATGATTGCCGAGATGCAGACGGGTGAAGGAAAAACTCTCGTTGGTACTCTTCCAGTTTTCCTCAATGCCCTCACTGGCCTTGGTGTGCATGTTGTCACAGTCAACGACTACCTCGCTCAGCGTGACTCAGAATGGATGGGAGCACTCTACAACTACCTCGGACTCAGCATCGGTTGCATCCAAAACCAACAGCCCCCACAATTCCGTGCAGCTCAGTACCAGTGCGATATCACCTATGGTACAAACTCCGAATTTGGCTTCGACTACCTCCGCGACAATGGCATGTCCTCATCGAAAGAAGAGCAGGTCCAAAATGGCCATTTCTTCGCTATCATTGATGAGGTTGACTCAATCTTGATTGATGAAGCGCGTACGCCACTTATCATTTCAGGTCCATCTACCATTTCAAATACTGAGCAATACGGAATCTTCAAGGGTAACATCCAGTCTCTCGTCAAACAACAAAACCTGCTCTGCAACGAGCTTGCTGAAGAAACTAAGAAAGCGCTCGAAGCCGGTGATGAAGAAACCGCCGGCCGTGCACTCTTTAAAATCAAACTGGGCCAGCCCCGCAGCAAGCAACTCGCTCGCTACATGCAGGAGCCAGATGCTCGCCGCTTAATCGAGAAAACCGAACTCTCGATGTATCAAGACGCGCAGAAAAAAGACCTCTACGCGATCAAGGAAGAACTCTTTTATACTATCGATGAGAAAGGCCACGATGCCGACCTCATGGACAAAGGCCGTCTCTACCTCGACCCTAACGACTCAGACTCTTTCGTCCTTCCCGACCTTGCCGAAGAATATGCAGATATTGATGCTCAGGAAGAGCTCACCGCGGAAGAGAAAGCTGAGCACAAAGATGCGCTTCAAACGCGTCTCGACAGCCAGGGCCAGAAGATGCACTCCATCTCCCAGCTCCTCAAAGCATACTGTATCTACGAAAAAGACGTCGAATACGTGATCGAGGAAAACAAAATCGTGATCGTTGACGAACAGACTGGCCGTAAGATGGCTGGACGCCGTTGGTCCGATGGACTCCACCAAGCGATCGAAGCTAAGGAAGGCGTGACAGTGGAACGTGAGACTCAGACATACGCGACTATCACTATCCAGAACTACTTCCGCCTCTATGAGAAGCTCGCCGGCATGACTGGTACCGCTGAAACTGAAGCTGCGGAATTTCACGATATCTACCGTCTCGACGTTCTCCCAATCCCGACCAACCGTCCGAACACGCGTGTTGACGACAACGACCAGGTCTTTAAGACCCGTCGTGAGAAATACAATGCCGTGGTCAAAAGGATTGCTGAGTCCCAAGAACGTGGTCAACCAGTCCTCGTCGGTACTGCATCCGTCGACGCCTCAGAAACTCTTTCCCGCCTGCTCAAGCGCTCCAAGATCACCCACAAAGTGCTCAACGCAAAGTTCCACGAACAAGAAGCAGAAATTATTGCCAACGCAGGCCAAATTGGAGCTGTCACAGTCTCCACTAATATGGCTGGACGTGGTACTGACATCAAACTCGCGGAAGGCGTAGAGGCCCTCGGCGGCCTTTTTGTCATGGGTTGCGAACGCTACCCATCACGCCGAGTGGACCGTCAGCTGCGTGGCCGATGTGCCCGCCAGGGTGACTCTGGTCTCAGCCAGTTCTATATCTCCTTTGAAGATGACCTAATGCGCAACTTTGCCGCTGCCGACCGAATGACCACCATGATGGAACGCTTCGGTATGGAAGAAGGTGAAGCGCTAGAGCACAAGTGGCTCAACCGATCCATCGAGACTGCTCAGAAGCGTGTCGAACAACGCGACTACCAATGGCGTAAGCGCGTCCTCGATTTCGACGATGTGATGAACATGCAGCGCGAGGTCGTCTACGGCTATCGTAACGAAGTTCTCTCCACAGAAGATCCTCGTGAGCTTCTCGACGAAGTGATCGAAGATATGGTTCCAGCCACAGTGCACCAGTACATGGACCAGCGTGACGCTGGTGCCCCTGACTATGCTGAACTTCTCGGCTGGATCAACACCACCTTCCCTCTTGCTCTCAGCATGGAAGAAAGTGGAATCCAAGATCGCTCAGCTGATGACAATGCCGTATGGCTCATCGCTGAAATCAAGAAATCCTACGAACTAAAAGTTGCCGACCAACCACCAGAATACCTGGACCACCTGGAGCGTCAGATCATTCTCACAGCCATCGACCGACTCTGGCAAGAACACCTCTACAACATGGACGCACTCCGCGAGGGTGTGCACCTCCGTGCTCAAGGTCAGAAAGACCCACTTGTGGAATACAAAAACGAAGCGTATGCTTTGTTCGAGACGCTAATGGATTCTATCAAAGCCGATGCGCTCAGCAACCTATTCCGCTCTACTGCGAGCCTCGACCAGTTCGAGCAACTCCTACAAAGCATGCCGCAGGATCTTGATGGCTCAGAACAACCACAAATCAGTAATACCAACCTAGCTCAGGCGATTACCTCCCAGGAGGTTGCGCTCAAACCTGTCAAGAGTGGTAAGAAAGTCAAAATAGAGTTTCCTAAGCGCAAACCGATCCAACTTAAGAAAACAAAGAAAACAAAGAAACGCTAAGATTAGTTCTCCTCATCATCATTAGCCTCAATGAAATAGCTAAAACCCCTTAGTTTCCAGTATTACAAAGTCACCTAAATCACATTTAACACACACAGTCATGGCCAACCTCAACCTTACTCTCAAAGTTTGGCGTCAAAAAAACGCTAACGACCGCGGTATTATCGAAACTCACGAAGCGACCGACATACCGCAGGAAGCGTCCTTCCTCGAAATGCTCGATATCGTAAATGATCGTGTCATCGGCAACGGTGGACTACCGATCGTGTTCGATCATGATTGCCGTGAAGGCATCTGTGGAATGTGCTCACTCACCATCAATGGTGTCCCACATTCCAAAGAACACGGCATCACTACTTGTCAGCTCCATATGCGTAAATTCAAGGACGGTGAGACCATCTGGGTCGAGCCATTCAGAGCTAAAGCATTCCCAGTCGTTAAAGACCTCATGGTAGACCGCAGTGCATTTGACCGCATTATCTCAGCCGGTGGCTTCATCGATATTCGTACCGGCTCAGCTCCAGATGCCAACTCCTCGCCTATCGATAAGAAAGTCGCTGATTCAGCATTCGACGCGGCGGCGTGTATTGGTTGCGGGGCATGTGTTGCCGCATGCAAAAATGCTTCAGCGATGCTCTTCGTTTCAGCGAAAGCAGCACACCTCAATAAGCTTCCACAAGGACAACCAGAGAAGACCAAGCGAACTCTGGCAATGGTTCGGCAAATGGACATAGAAGGCTTCGGCAACTGCACTAACCAGTACGAATGTGAAGCCGTCTGCCCAAAGGAAATTGGTGTCGATAATATCGCGAAACTCAACCGCGACTACCTCCTCGCCTCAGCAAAAGACAGCCTAGCATAGGCCCTACAGCTCTATGGAACATACTTAAGCCTATTTTGATGGGCTTTGAGACGTATTATTTTGCTTCATCGTGCTAGCTATTCGTTCCATCTATCAAGATGCTAGCTACTGAATACCTGCTACTTGCTACTCGATAAATCACACCTCAAGAAGTGTAAATTTTCAAGTGCGTCGATTGACGACCAAGCCCTTAAGTAGGTACCATTGCCCTACCACTTTTCTAAAAATGCCTAGCCTGCTTCTTGGCGGCTGGGCATTTTTTATGTGCTAGTACTAAAATCAACCACGAATGGCCACATATTCACCTCTGTGTGTGCCACATACCTCTCCATTGCAGACAATAGCAGAATCTATCGAAATTCTAGCTCTTCCCTTGCGTTCGAGTGTTTTCAAAAAACGAGCATACACCTCAACTTCAGGCAGACTACATTGAGCTGAGAAGTCTCCAACCACTGGAGCCATGAACTGAAATTGAGAACTCTGGATCACCAATTTATTTTTCACTTTCAACTCTCGCATCTTTATAAAGAGCAAGGCCCAGCCGGAAAGAATCCCTATCGCCGAGAGACTCCCACCAAAGGCTGAGTTACGGTGATTGATATTAGCCTTGAGAGGAGCTGTCACCTCGATCGAAGTTCCATCATAGTTAGCCAATCTAGCTCCAAACTCAGCCGTGATTGGAATGTGCTCATGCACGTATTCGAGGATTTCGTTCAAATCAATTTCCATACCCACATATAGGCCAAAAACATAAAAATGCATGCTATAAATGGCTGATAGTTGTTAGCTAATTTGAAGGTTGATCTAAGACTGATCGTTCCATATCTTGCATTTTCGTTCGCCTACGACATCCGTCTCATTGCCATCATGTATCGCCGAATCTCCAGTATTGTCATCCTGCTTGTCTGCGTACTCACCAGTGTCACCACAGCTCAGCGACTTTCGTCCCCTACTGCTCTTCAAGACCCATTCAAGAAGCAAGCATATCCGTGGAAACAAAATATTACGGCCACTATTTTCTGGATTGGCGAGAAACCCACACCCAAAAATCCTACTCCAAATCACGCCAGCTCTTGGGATACCAAATGGCAGGCTAACTTTGGTGGATACGATAACCCCAATCCAGCAGCACGCACTTACGGCTATAGACCGACTGCTTTTCGTCCGAAACAAAACCCGTTTTACGTCGCGCTCCCCTACAATGATAATATCGACTGGCGGCGCCATAAGCCTGAAGCCTCAAAAGTCATTCCTTGGTTCCGAAAGTACCAACCAAAACCTGGAAAGACTGTCTGTAAAGGCCGCTGGCTGCAAATCGTTTACAAACGAAAAGTCTGTTACGCCCAATGGGAAGATTGTGGCCCATTCCATACTGATGACTACAAATATGTTTTCGGAAACTCTCGACCTAAAAACACTAAAAATAATGGAGCCGGCATCGATATCTCACCCGCAGTTCGCGATTTCCTAGGCGCAAAGTCCGGAGCAAAAGTCCACTGGCGCTTCATTGATTTTGAAAACGTACCTAAAGGTGCCTGGTCAAAATATGGCACTAATAATCCATTTGTGAATCCATCAATGGATACCGATCTGCTCGTAAAACGCCGCTATATGGAGTACTTACGACAACAGCGGGATCGAGCGCGTAAAAAAAACTTTAGCCTTCAATAAATTCTGGTGGCTTAAGGGCACCTCCGGCAACTCCCGCTGTCGGTGTGTGAGTTATTAATTCTTTAAATTTGCGAGCGTAGCTCGTTTTTGAAGATAGGCCCCCTTCGGGCTGGAAAGCCTTTCTGCGCAGGGCTGCGTTATTCTTCGTTCACGGATAAAAATCCGCTCACTCATCACGCCTAGCCTGAATTGAAATTCTTTCCAGCACCACCAGCGCTAGTTGCCGGTTGTTAAGAATCGGGTAACCGACCATTAATACTAATGGATGCATCTGACCAAGAAAGTCCGGTGAATCTACCCTACCTGCGGAGCCAAGAGTGAGATGAATTCAATTTATAAGAATATGTTTTCCAAAGCCCGCCAGAAACTGCCACGCTCATCAGCAGCTATCAAGAGCAAGCTTCTCAGCTCAGCAAGATGTAATCAATCTATCCTTCACTCTTGCTGCAAAGCAAAAACCGATTTATTTATTCTCCTCAGATGGTCAACTTTCCTCAGACCAAAAACAAACTTTTATACTTCAGCAAGACGGTAGCTATCAACTCAGTATCAAACGTTCCATCTCGCCTCTAAAAGGCACCACTTGGCTCCCCGCGTTCTAAAAAAAATCTTGGCTGTGTACTTGTTGGGCCTAAATATAAGTAAATTGACTCATAATCGTAGGGACATTAATAATTAACTCTTTTAAAAATCTGTAATAAAAAGCATCAATACTCAATGATCATCAAATTCGCTATTCTATCGATACTCGGATTAACTCTCACGTCGACGGCAAAGGATCTCAACATAGCTAGAGTGGAGAAACATCCATATGTAGATGTTAGTAAGGGCCGAGCCGGCTATCGCTTTGCCGGTGAGCAAGTGAATGAAGTGCGGCTTTATGACTTCTATCAACGTCAGGCTGATTACTACATGTACTCGAAAAACCAACTTCCAAAGGTGATTCCAAGCTACCCAGGACTTGATGGCGGCGAACATGGCCATTGGGGTAAGTATAACCAAAACAACTACCGTGATAGTCGGTGGAATGAAATGGGCCAGAGTGGCTTCATGGGCCAGCAGATGGACAGCATAGCGCCTGATACTATTTCTGTGTTACTGGGGAATAACTGCTATGCTGCCTTCTCAGCAAAAGCTAACTTAAGTTTTTTTAGATTTTGGAAAGGTGAGTTTGTCAAATTTGGCGATTTTCGCTGGGGAACGTCAAGCGGTGCTTCTCCGAAGGGAAAGATGGTATTTTCTCAAAGTAAGAGCCGTGTCGGTAGTGCCCGCAATGCAACTAAGGCGGACGCCAAAACAGTTGGTTGGCAGGTCGATAAGTCTGAGCAGAAATACATAGGGATGTACGACGCTGATGGAGGAGCCATTTTCTCTTATAAAGTCAAAGGAGCTTCAGTGTTAGACTCGGTGCAGGCTTTAGAAGGTTGCCATTTTGTAAGAACCTTGGAATTTTCCGATGGCACACCTAGTGTGATCAAGCTGGCTTTGTTCGAGGCTAGCGACAAAGGGCTGACATTATTAAAGAACGGGCTAGCAGGCACTTCGCCAGACGGCAAACGACCATGGGCCGTGCAGGTGGAGGGTGGGGCAAAGTTAGTCGTGGAAAATCAGATGCTTATTTTACACCTTTCCAAACAAGTTCAGGCCTCACAGGTAAAGCTCTACATGAGTACTACTGAAACTGACGTCGTCGCCAGTCTAGCTCAATCCAGCAAGCAAACAAGCTTGGCCAAGCGCAGCGAAGTCCGCAAGAACCGTTGGGATAAGACCGTCACTGTAAAGGGGACATTGGCAAAGAACGATAAAGC
>JBLHPP010000026.1:0-15628 GCA_047624385.1 Crocinitomicaceae bacterium | reverse complement strand
CAACTCAACCCGTCAAAACAGCACAGTATCGACACATGCTTTCGAATTTAAAATGACAATCACCCAACGGCTGGACAACAAAGATGAACTCACTCTGCCGCTAGCAAAGAAGAAATAACCAACACCACTAATTCTTTATGAAAAGACATTATATTCAATCGATCGGGATATTCGCTATCGCTATCCCACTGATTGTCACATTGATTGTGATAGGCATTATATCCTTCACTAAATTCACTTTATTGGGGGACTTCTCGCAGAATCAGAAAATATACGAAAGTGAACAAGCCCAGATAGCGGTACTCAGTAGACTAGAAATTGCACATAAAGCGCAACAGGGCCAACTCGAACAATGGAACAAACTGCTCACTGGCGATAGTTACAACGAGGTCAACAAGCGGCTCCGCATAGCGATTACCAACAACAACAAAACTAAAACGCTCCAACTCACCGACCAAAAAAGTGTGGCCCGACCAACCTATGCCGTCGATGCCCCACGATCAGCATGCGAGTTTGTCCTAGAAGGCACTTTCAGTGAAATCCAAAGATGCGCAACCGAACTGGAATGTAAAATGCCCAATCTCATGGTGAACACCATGAGTATTAAGCCTAAAACAAACAGTAACCTACTCAACCTCAAACTGAATTATACGATATGGGAAAAAGATCAATAACCACTCTCTGCTGTTATCTAGCGCTCCAAACATTCACTCTAGCGGAAGACGTGAATGCTGCAAAATTCAATCTTAATGCATCCACGGATTTCATCGCTGAAAAAGCTTCCGCCTTTGTAATCAATGAGCGTTCAGTCGGTCCTTTTGGTAAACCTCAAGACCCACATAAAAAGATAATCGACCCTCAAATAAATAAGCCTGGAAAACCCACGACCTTTGTCACTAAAAAAGAACAGCAAATCCTTATTGAAAAAGAAATTAATAAGCTTGGTGAAAAATTAAACATTATGGGGAGACTCGCCATTATTGGCTCAAAAACTTACACCCGAGGGGATAAAATCAACGTCTCAGTTAAAGGCAAAATTTTCCCCCTAAAGTTCAACTCAATCATGTCTGGAAAAATCACATTTCTAGATCTCAGCGACAAGAGCATCATCTCATTAGATATGAAAACCCGCTCTGTCATCTCTACACATGATACTGACCCAACAATTGGTCTAGACTCAAACAAAACTGACACTCTCGAATTAGAAGAATAGTTACTATTCAAGAATAGCCTTGATCACTAACAACATTTCTGTTCATTATAATAAACCTCCCATCACGCAATATAAACATTATGAGAAGCTACACAACTAGCATGAAGCTACTACCAAGCACGCTTGCCGCATTCGCGCTTTACTCTGCGACTGTAACCGCGCAAGAACCTGCGACACCCCCCTCTACACCGCCTGCAGTTGAGGCGCCAGATGTCGCCCCTGAAAGCCCTGATATAGCACCTCCAGCAGCGAAAGTCGCGCCAGCCCTTCCCGGCGAAGAGGCCGAGGACGTAATTCCCGAGGAACAGGAGGAAATGGAAGATGGCATGAGACTAAATGATGCTAACCTTAACACAGTATTCGAAGTACTTGCCCGCGACGCTGGACTCTCCTACTTCCACAACAATCGTATTGCTGGAGAAGATTTCAAGGTGAATGGTTACCTCAAGGACGGCGATGCACTCACCCAAATGGAAGACCTCGCTTTTAGTAACGCCCTGACTATGCACCGCCGTGGTAATACTATCTACGCGTTGACTAACGACCAGCTCAACCAACTTCCTTCAACTGAGTGGAGCTACCAACTCAAGTACCTTCGCTCTTCTAACATGAAGGAACACATGCGTGAGCTAATCAGTCCACTTCTGAGCCCTAGCACTGGTATCGTTAACTATGAGGAGAAAACTAACATACTCATCGTCATCGACACTCCGCACAAAATTGAACGTGTAAAGAGCCTACTTGAACGTATTGATAGAGCTAAAGGCCAAATCGTTGTTGAAGTGAAGATCTACAGAGTTCTTTCTTCCGTTGGCCAAAGCGTTGGATTTGATTGGTCCAACTCATTGGGGCCAAACGCTGCAGTGCCAACCAGAGCCGTTTTAGGACTTAACGACATACTCGGCCTTCCATCAGCAAATGCCTCGCCACTTGCAGCTAGTGACTTGGTATTCTCTCCAAATGAAATTAGCGCTGTTCTTACAGCTCTGAATGAGGGAGGCATCATCAAACTCCAGAACAACCCAGTTCTTATTACTGAAGATAACGAATCTGCATCTATCGCAGTGATTGATCGTATTCCTATCATCACTACTGAGAGCACGCAGAACTCATCTGGTGGTAACCCAACAGTGACCGAAGAGGTGCGTTACAAGATCGATGAGGAAGACTCCACAGATCCTGAAACAACACGTGAGATTGGAACAACAATCTTCGTCACTCCAACACTTCTGCCAGATAGAACTATTCGCTTAAAGATGCGCCCACGGGCCGCCTCAGTAACTCGTCAGATCATAAGTGCTTCTACAGGAAATTCATACCCAGAGGTAAGAGAGTCCACACTCACTACTATCGCACGTATTCCTGATGGTCACTCACTCATCGTTGGTGGTTTCTTCCAGGAATCTGAGGTCGAGAGCGAGAACAAGGTACCGCTCTTGGGAGATATCCCAGTGCTTAACTTCTTCTTTAAGAGCAAGACAACATCGAAAGAACAATCCAGTCTTTTGTTTGTTGTGACGCCAAGTAGCTACAGCCCAGAAAACCATGCATCACATCACCGCACACATAATCGTATAGAAGGAAACCTTCAGATTCGCGATAAAGAGTCGACCTTTGATGATCCAGACAACTACGATCTTGAAAAACCAAACCTCAAGCGCACACTGAAAAACCTCAGAAAAGAATCTGGATTCCAACAAAATAAGAACTCATCTAACGGCACGAACAAACCGTATCGTGTGCGCCGATAAACTTGGCTCCAAGAACCGATCACAATCCAGAAATAATGTCAGAACTTAACGAGGAGAACTCAAACCTCACCGAATGGCACACCTATTCCCTCCAACAAAGCGCGGGAGCCTTTTTAACGGCAAAAATAGCGACTGAGGAGGAAGTTAAGATAATTTCTGGTGAGTGTGTCGAAGCTTGGAACAACAACCTCTCTGCAGAGCCTTTACTTAGGCTTGCAGCATTAGAGGATGGAGATGAAAATCAATATGAAGCGAGCATTGAGCGTTGGAGCACGATGCTCGCTTCACTCGTCACCCCTATCATGCCTCCCGCTCCTTTTGCGGTAAAAATGATGACGCCCAGTGCTTTCTACGAAAAGCATGAACCTATTTATGATCTCGCCAGGTCTCTTAAATGCCCCATTCTTTATAATGAAGATGCGGATGTCATTGGACTAGGATCTATCAATCCAGTGACGGCAACTATCTTTGCCCAAGCGTTACACGCCTATGTCACTGAGACGCAAAAGGTCACTCCTTATATCACCTGCGTTCGTATGAACTACGAATCATGGAAAGCTCTTACTGAGAAACATTTTTCAAGATGATCGAATTTGACGGCCTTAATTTTAATGATTTCATCAGCAAAAAAATCATGCTCAGCCTCGGCGAGCACGATCCTGAATTTGCTGAACTTACCCATGACCAAGTCCAGAACCGCGTTACAAAAACGACGTTTATGGCCGCGATCGCAAAACTTAACGGACTTGCTTTTTTTCCAAAAATTGCTGAATTCTGTGATGGCACACTACTAGAAAAATGCGATCCATCCACTCTCACTAGGGGCGACTTCACCCCTCTTTGTATCTACAACAACTCTATTATTATAGCCGTTGTTGACCCTTGGAAATCTGCTGCGGAGGAATACCTTTCTCCAAGATTCCCAGAGTACGAAATTATCAAAATAGTTACGATAAAGTCGGAAATTAGCCGGACAATCGAAGCCTCGTCTACCTCCGGTGGACCGACAAAGTCAGACTTAGAATCAATTGATGTCGAAGACTTTGAGGAGTTCGATAAGGATTTCGATGTGACATCAACAGACTACGATGAGCCTATGGCAGCTCTGACCGCCACCATCATGGCTGACGCAGTCAAACAGCGAGCTTCTGATGTTCACTTTAAGGTTGAAAAAGAGTCTTTCTATTACTCGTTTCGTGTGGATGGAGACCTTGGCCCGAAGCGAGAGATTCCGATGAAGCTTAAGGACAGAATTGACGCTTTCATTCTCAACCTGATGAAACTTCCTACGGAAATTCGAAACACCGTTTGTGGTATATCAGGTCGATTTACTATTAGTTACTTCCACCGCCCGATTGACATACGATACGAACGTCACCGAACATACAGGGGATTTCACCTTACAATGCGTCTATTGGACAAAGGGCATCTCAACGTGACCTTAGGTAAAGGTTCACTTGCTTTTGATGAAGAAACTCTTTTTGCTATTCGTAAAGTAATGAAGGTTCCGGCTGGTATTATTGTGATGTCAGGGCCTACAGGCTCAGGTAAATCAACTACTCTCAACGCCATGTTGAGAGAACTTAACAGACCCGAAGTAAATATACTCACCTTGGAGAATCCTGTGGAGGATGAAGTCCCAGGAATCACCCATTGTGACTTGAAAAATGCGGGGGAATTCAAACCCATGATTTCATCATTCATGCGATCAGATCCAGATATCATCCTGATGGGTGAGGTTCGGGATACTGAATCCGCTGAACTCGCTATTGAGGCAGCCGTGACGGGCCACAAAGTGCTCACTACGGTTCACACCTCGCGCGCTTCACAGATCATTGAACGATTTGAACAACTTGGTATCGAACGCTGGAAAATAGCACAAACACTCAAAGCTGCCTGCGCTCAGAGATTGATTAAAATTCTCTGCCCGTATTGCAAAATCGAACTCGAAGGCATTTCTGAACTTGACCGCCGAACGTATAACCTCGATGATAGTTGGGCTAGAAAAAAAGTTTTTGAAGCAAATCTCGACGGATGCCAAGAGTGCCGTAACTCTGGCTACGCGGGTAGAACAGCCATACTAGAAATTATCCCTATCACACCCAAAACATCTGATCAACTTTCTAAGGGCGAAATATCCCCCTATGATCTGGAAGTGAAAATTGCAAAAGAAGGAATTCTACCTAACCTTAGACGAAATGGTCTCAAGTTATTAGAAGCAGGAAAAACTGATATAGAAGCCGTCAGTAAAGTTATCGATATGTCATCCGATGAATAACATTAAATCACCACCAACCAACGAAGGGGCTGAAGACAAGCCTAAAACGGGAATGAACAGAGATATCAAACTCCCTTTTAGTTCAAATAAACCCAAGACTTTCAAAACTAAGCAGCTGATTCAGTTCTACCGGGGAGTTGCCTCAATGATCAAAGCTCAGATCAATACTGCTGATGCATTAAAATACTATGCCGACGGTCTGCCTGATAAGAGCATGGCGGACACCCTAATGGTCATACGTAACGATATTCACGCGGGTATCTCTGTCTACGAAGCATTCAAAAAATGCCAACGTTTCGATGATATGACTCTTGGATTGGTCAAAGCGGGCATGGACTCGGGTAAATTAGATTCAGCATTCAACGATCTTGCAGCAAGAGCTCAAACTCACTTTTACTTCAAAAAACAGATCCGTAAAATCGTTCTGATTCCAAGCTTTGTTTTCCCCGTATTGATCATCGCCTTTATTTACAGCCAAACAAAAATTGTCCCACAAATTAAAGGCATGGTTCTTGTGGGTGATTTTCAACCAGAAGGGCCTGTGAAATTCTTCTTCCTCTTAAGTGACTTTGTTATTCTATGGTGGCCAGTGATGATTATAGCACTAATCTCAATTGTCCTTACTTTTGTTTTTTCAACGAAAGTTCGTAATATAACGGTCACACTTGCCATGTCTAAGTGGCGTATTTTACGTCAATTAATACAAGGCTTAAGACAGGTCACATTCCTCGGCGTCATTAAGCTACTGCACTCTAACGGCATCAATATGGCCAAAGCTATCCGCACATCAGCTACCGCAGTGAAAGGCACTCCGCTCCACGACGAATTGCTCAATGCCGCGGATAAATATGAGAAATCTGGTGTCCCTCTAGCTATAGCATTCACTAAATATACCTCAGTAGACGACCAAGTGGTTCACATGATGGCTATCGGTGAGAAGTCAGCGTCAATGGGAACTCAACTTGAAATGCTCACGGAAATGTATGAATCTGACTGTATGCAACACATGGAAGACTTCACCAACATACTCAACTTCGTCATTTTGCTAGGGGCTGTGAGTTTAGTTGCCTTCGTGTTCTTATCTGTATTCATGCCTATTTTCCTCATGGGGCCTGAAATGATGCAACAAAGTATGTAAAGCTCAATAATTATGACAAAAACAAAATTTGACAGATGGCTCATCGAGAATTTCGTTTATGAACACCATATTAGAGTTGTTCGCCTCCCAGAGGTGTTACCTAATGGTGCCATTGTATCTGAGTTGAAAACACAAAACTACCACTATCTAATTATAGTGAAGAGTAAGTCGAGGGCTGAGAAACTGATCCAACAGCTGACAGACCAAGGGAATATGTTTTCAACAAAAATAGCTGAGGGCAACCATTGGTATAACTCTATCATATTCAACAAGAACAAAAGCTTTTCATTCAGTTTTTTCTGGTGGATAGTTTTGATTACCTTTATAGTTTTTCTCTTAATTCAAATTAGACAATTCATGGGAACTGATCTATACTTTGAACTATCTGAGCACACTAAAATGTTACTTAATAAATAATATGAAAATGTATCAAAACTCACAAAGGAAAGGACTCACCATCATTGAACTCACTCTCGTGATAGGAATAATGGTTATATTAATTTCAACAACAACCATCGGCATATCTTACTACAAAGACTGGTCACAAGGCTTGTCTGCAGGTGAGGATCTCAAAGCAGTGTACCAAGCTCAAAGATTATTCTTGGCTGATAACCCTACGACCGCGCTTGCAAGCCTTACATCTTCAGACATCACACCCTACCTTCCTAATGGAATGGCTGCTATCCCCACAGTGACTGATCTAAACGGGGGTACGCGTACGATTATAATTACTGTGAGTCCTCCTACTTTAAGTGGTGGTTATGATCCATCAAGCAGCACGTCTGACAGTGTTTGGGACGCTGGTAAATAGTATATAGACCGTTTTATGGGCCGACTTTGTATTCTTTTTCTTACTTTTTTAAGTTTAGCCAATTCGTCCCTCTATTCGTCTCCCTCTGTCGCTCTTGTCGTTGAGGATAAAGCGAAGACTGAGGGCTTTGACTTGATTGGTGTCTATTTAGTCAAATCCATGGCGCGAGTGCGCAAGGGTAAATCGACAACTATACCTCTTCCTGATACTCGATACCGAGTCTATTCAAACGGCCAAGAAATCCGGCTTTATCACTCCGGGGTGTCGGAGGCCTACCATAGTTATCAGATTTATCGTGCAGATGGAATTTCTCAGCAAGATGCTCAAGGCAACATCTCCATCAAGCCAGGAATTCAAGCCAGTCATAGTACCAACCAAACGGTAAAACAACTCAGTGTGACTCAAGCTCGACTTACAATCACACAGTTCCCACCGATTTCAGATACCGTCGTTATAACCTACGCGAAACGACTTGCCCTGGGGCAGGAAAAACGTTAAAATTATTGTGTTCTACGTTGGTTAAATTGATCGTGCCGTCTTCGTCCATTCACCCATCACCCCTAGATTCCCCAATTATTCATCTAGAAACACATTCAAATGTCTACATCTACTTCACACACAAATAGTGAAATCACTCTCACTTATAAATACTTACTGACCTTCAGTACACTCAGTGCTGTTTTCTTTTGCTGGCTCTACGTCACTAAACCGACAATAGTGGGTGCGATCCCATCTGGCTCAAGAGAAAGTGCCGAACAAGAACCGGACGCTGCTGTCAGCCAATCGACTACCCCATCTGCGCCCGATAAAAATAGTTTTGCAAAGCTTAGCAGCGGAGGACTCCCAGGAGACACAACAGCAAACAGCGAGCTGTCACAAACCAGTGCCGCAGAAAAAGGTTCCAACATTCCACTCCCGAAGAGTCAGTCAACAGAAGGTTTAGTCGACTTTGAGGAAACCAATCACCGCATTCAGCACGTTATCACAGCTCAGAGTAACGCGTCATCAGAGCGGATTATTATTCAAGTGCCCGTCATTTATAAAACACGTGGACTTAGATTTGGGCCTGAGCAGGCTAATGAGGCCCAACGAGTACTTCGAGCTCTCAAAATTTATCAGTCCCAAATCAACAAACTTCATCAGGATGGTAAGAATATACAATTGGCTTGGGACAGCTTGCTTATGAGCGCACAACCAGTTGCTGCGCTGCGAGCAGACAGCCCTTCCCTCCCTCAGAAATCATCTAGCCATCCTAGCATGCTCTCTGAGAATAGCGCATCAACCATCAAACTTTCTGAATAATGAAGTACTTGCCTATATATATAATCCTAGCACTTCCACTCACAGGTTTCTCTCAAGATGCCCCAACCGCTATCATTGTCGAAGACGAAGAGCCCGTTGAGTCCGATTCTGGTTCCCCAGCCATAGAAGATGAGGAAGTGGCCGATAACCAAGACCTAGATGAGCCGGAACTTGGTGAAACTTCTGAAGATCTCAATGAGCCACAACAACCAGCTCAGCCTGAAGATTCAACTTTGCCTGAGCCACCTGAAGATTTGGAGATTCCTGAGCCAGATGAGGAAGATGAGGCCGTCGTCGTAAAGGTCGAAATACCCAAGCAAATAGAAGTCTCTGAAGATAGCGGCTTCAAACTCATAAGTCCGTGGGCTCCGAAACCTATGCAACAGGCTCCAAAAGGTTGGCGCTATATCCCTGCAGGACAGGATACAGCTTATCCAGTGGAAGTGAACTTAAGCACTGGAAAAACTCTCTCTTTGAGTATCACACCCTACACCCTTGTCCCTGAAATCTCGAACAAAGTGATTCAAGTAAAGGAACCGGGCTACCAACCTGAACACGGGTATCAACAAGAACATAGTGTTTCAGCACGACTCGAAAAAGCTACCAATAATCTAAAACAGGCGGGAGACTCTCTAGACAAAAGTATTGAAAATCTCTCCGCTCTTGTAGACTCACTCCCCAAATAAGCATATCTAACAACGATGAATCATATTTTAGCTGTCGCATGTGCGAGCATCACCGGCATCACACTCGGAATTACACTCCATCACAAAATGAGCCTTGGCGCAATACAGCCATCGGCTGCCCCTCATCTATCACCGGTGCAACAATCTGAGGATGACTCTTATTTATCAGAGCTGAGCCTAGGCGGAACCAGCCAGCGATTTGACCCAAACTCTATGATTGCGACACATGCTGCCAGCAGCTCACCGCTGGAGATGAAGTTTAACAAGCTCGTTGAGCAACAAGAGAATATGAGTAGTCAGCAATCCGAGCTCAACCGTGAACTCAATGCCATGCAGTTTCGATTGGACACACACAGCGCTAGTTTTCGCCCTCTTCGTTCGGAAAGAGAGACTAAAGACCTCAGCCCAAGCATGAATAATGGGCCTTTAACTCCCTTATTGCCCCCACGTCAATAATCGCTCATCGATACGAGCCAATTCCTCTAGAGCTGAATGAACAAAGAGCGACATCAAATCATCAAACAATTGAGCTCAGGTGGCTCAGGTGACTTTGGATGCGTGTACCAAGCTCGTGACACCCAGCTTGATCGTGATATCGCCATCAAGCGATTCAAAAATGAGAGTTCCCCTAGCCAAAATGAACTCAAAGAGCAACTTCTGACGGAAGCTAAAATCCTCGCTGGACTAAGGCACCCTAACATTGTCTCAATCTACGATGTTATTGAAAATGAAAATGGTGGCGACATCATCATGGAACTTATCGATGGAGACACACTCGATACAGTTATCAAAAAAACGCCTCTCGATCTTCAGCAATTTCTTTTTGTAGCGATTCAGTTACTAAGTGCCATAGCCACAGCGCACGAACACCGTGTTCTACATTGCGGCCTAAAGCCATCTAATATCATGCTCACTGATCTGAGTCGCTCAAATCACAAGACGACTGTGATTGATTTTGGTATATCTCCATCACAGGACGAGACATCAAGCAGTAAGAGTGGCACACAGCGTATAGTTGGTTCTATTCACTTTGTAGCTCCAGAGGTTATCGAGTCTAACATTCACAGCGAAGCCTCTGATATTTACTCAATTGGCTGCATATTCTACTACGCTCTTACAGGACAATACCCCTTCAAAGGTGATTCTCCTGTAGCGATTATGGCGTCGCACATGCGCAATGACTTCATACTGATTCGACAGCATTTACCGGACCTCCCTAGCCCATTTTGCCAATGGCTTGAGTCACATATCCAGTACCAGCAAGATGACCGCGTTGAAAGCTGCAGAGAATCACTCAATGCCTTAATGCAACTCGAAGGTGTGGATGCCCAAGAAGCTCTCTCGGCAATGTCCCATGACAGTAGCTTAAATGATTCGATGCAGAATTCGCTGTCAACTATTACGAAAGCAAATCTAACGCTATCGACTAAGCAGCAAGAAGAATTTCAAGCGGAGTTTGAAGAAAATAAAAGAACTCACCCAGGGACAACACCACAAGGCATGGTTCCTATGGCCGAAAGTGTCCATCAGGTTCGCCCACAGGACATGTGGTACTTTTCCATCGATGAAATTCGTAAAGGACCAGTTCCCTTCTCAAAAATTTGCGAACTTATAGCTGAAGGATTTATTTGTCCTAAAGATCTTATTTACCAACAACGGCTGGGTGAATGGATACCAGCAATCGAAATTCCTGAATTTAAAGAGGACTTTCAAGTAGCTGAAGCCATGCCTCCTAGGCCAAAGAGGAAAGAGAGAGTCAGCCTCCGGAACTCTCAACGTATTCGAGCTCAGCGCGCCGCGGCAAAGGCCGCAAAAACTCGTCTATCTAAAGAGGAAAAAAAACCTTTTGCTAGCGAAATCTCTCTAATGCTAGTTGTTAGCTGTCTTGCAATTGCTTTCCTCGTATTTCAGCCTACTCAATGGCAAGGATGCTTGCTGATGACTTCGCTCATATTGATTCTGAGTTCGCTCATACTGACAAGAATCCGAATGAATCAATATGATGCCCGCTGGATGGTTCCAGCTATTTTGTTGCCAGTGCTCAGTGACATCGCCTTCGCAGCTCTAAAACCCAAACATGGCGGACAGAGTTTTCTCCTACTAGTATTGGGTGTAGCGCTCTTCGTCTACTGTTCCAGCCACAGATACTCAAATGATCTAGTGAGTGATTTCAACTTGGAGTTCGTCAGTGAATTACTTACTGAATAGACCCCAATGGCACTTATTTAAGGGTCTTGGTCGTCAATCGACGCGCTGGAAGACTTAGACTTCTTGAGGTATGATTTATTGAGTAGCAAGTAGCTAGTATTCAGAAGCTAGCATCTTGATAGATGGAACGAATAGCTAGCACGATGAAGCAAAATAATGTGTCTCAAAACTCACCGCAATATTCTTAACTAAGTGCCATTGTGAATAGACCCAAAGCGATAACTTGTGAATTCATACAGGATTGCAAAATTTCTCATAATTTACAGAGTGAGTAGCTTCTGCAGCTGGTAGCCATTTGAAAAATTCTACAAAAAACTCTGATAAGTGTCCCATCTTTTGGATCCTTATAATTGTTTACCAATCGGCATTATGACCTCTTGTGTCAACGTGAGTGAAGCTACTGTAGCGGCCAACACCTCCAGAAAATTTGCCCTTTGAGCGAATACTTCGTGCGACCTTTGAAGCGGTGTAGGCTGAAACACCTTTGAAGCGAACATCAACAGCTCGATTCTCCAAATGCTGTGAGCGGCTGCGCCCACGAACTGCTCGGTTATAAGTAGGGCTACGATAAACCGAAAGAAGCTCTGACACGGGAGCTCTCATACCAGAGGACATTGCATCAATGACTCTCAATGTCGGAGCAATACGGTTCCACATATAACGAGGCGGTAAGCTATTTTTTGCACGACCTCGCGTTCTAAAATGAGGACTTAGTACCATATAAGGCGTCACATTTTTCAGACGTAGGCCTTTGATATAATTAGCATAGCGAAGTACATCCGTCCCTTTTTGATCGACCCACGCTTTAGGGATGCCCGCTACGGGCTTTGTGCTGTAGAAAAACCCAGCCTTCGCATTTTGTATCGACATCATGCAAGCACCAGCAAAAGCACCCAATACACCAATAAAACGACGGCGACCATTCAAAGCGAGTGGTACATCTATGTCGTTTACATTATTCACACCAACAGTTGAGCACATTCAAATACAGTATGACCAGAGGAAAATTTATTAAATACC
Organism: Crocinitomicaceae bacterium; assembly: GCA_047624385.1. GTDB lineage: Bacteria > Verrucomicrobiota > Verrucomicrobiia > Verrucomicrobiales > Akkermansiaceae > Rubritalea. The sequence continues at coordinate 3,221 of JBLHPP010000026.1, read as the reverse complement.
CTATCATTAACTTATACGTCATAATTTCACTTTTTTTACAAAAATCTTAAATCATATAGAGGGCACCTCCGGCAACTAGCGTTGGTGGTGCTGGAAAGAATTTCAAGCGAGGCTAGGCGTGATGAGTGAGCGGATTTTTATCCGTGAACGAAGAATAACGCAGCCGGGCGCAGAAAGGCTTTCCAGCCCGAAGGGGGCCTATCTTCAAAAACGAGCTACGCTCGCAAATTTAAAGAATTAATAACTCACACACCGACAGCGGGAGTTGCCGGAGGTGCCCTAGAGCTATAGGTAAATTCAAGCTTTTCAAGCATCACTCCCTTCTACTACATGACCTTCAAAATGTCATAGATACAAAGATACTCAGAAAAACACCTATCACTCTATGCTAAGAAACTAGCAGGATATAGGGCCTCGTAGGGCTTCTTGCCCTGATTCTACTTCTGTAGGTTATTCAGTGTGTCGTAATAAACCTCGTTTCGCAGAGGAGCGCCATCCTTTGATTTTATTCCTTTGTTGGTGATTTCATAACCATGGTCGGTGCGTTTGCTGTAGATGCTTTTTCCCACGGCAGAAAACACCCCTCGGTGTCCACCAGAGAGTAATCCTTGAACATTGATCAAATAAGTACAGGAACCCTGGTGTTGTCCATTTGCTTTATCTAGCGTTACCCGAGTGATTCGCGTGCTATTATTAGCTGGAATCAGCTCGATAATAGCAATATTATCATGACCAACTGGCTAGGCCATGGCAAACTCAACTCAGCCTCCCACCTCCTAGAGTTCGACACCAACAACAAGTTGGTGTGGCAATGGGACGACCATCAAGCAGTGAAGCAAGTCACCAATCTACTAGTCATTAAATAGATCTATCACCTCTAGATGATTACTCTTTCGCCACACAAAGAATTAAGATTACTGACGGATTTCGTCGTTTTTTGAAGACCTTACATCAGCCTATCGTCATCGAGTGAAGCATACCAAAGATTCAGCCTCACAGCACACCCTCTATTGCTTACTGAAAGTGCTCGATCACCTTTGCAGCCATAGGATTACCTAGGTCTTTAGCTTGTTCTAGTAAAAGAAAAGCCCCCTTTTTTATCGACAGGCTCACCTAATCCTCTGAGCTTGATTATCGCCAAATTCATCATCCCCATACTCTCTCCACCGTCTGCTGACAGTTTATACAAATCACTAGCTTTTTGATAGTCCAACTCCACCCCCTTACCGGTCATATATAAATTACCAAGATTTGATGGGGCCATAAAAGAGCCTAACTTCGGGCCTGTATCATAAAGTTGAAATGCCTTATCAAGGTCGACTTAGATAACAGCTCAATTGTCTTATCAAGATCCACTTCCAGCTCAGCCAATCCAAACCTATAGAGGTGCGCTAGATTATTAAGACCCTGATGCGCCCCTTCTTTGGCCGACTCTTCATATAAAGACCTTGTCTTCATATGATCTTTATCACACCCGTAACCATTGAAATAAAGAAAACCCAACGCAGCTTTAGCTTCACTGTTACCGAGCTCTACTGATTTTGATAAGTCCTTAAATGCCGCCTCATAGTCCCCCGCTAGGACAAACTCTGATCCGGTGGTAAATAGTCCTTCCCCTGTAGATAAATCAGCTACTACCGACTGAATCACACAAAGAAAAAAATCAAAATAACTGTAAATTTTCTATTCATAAAACTTTCCTACTCTTCCACCACACAAGGCACTAGAATCCCATCCTTCATTCCGTGGATCTTCTTTTTATCAGCAGGGACGATGGTTGCAAGTGTGCCGCCGAGCTTGGTTGCTCCGTTATTGTCGGTGAAATAATACGGGCAGAGTCGCACACGCCCCTTCATTATTTTCTCTTCGCCAGTTTCGGGATCAAAATACGGATGCTCAACCACACGGCCAGCATGATACTGCTGCATGATCCATGGCTGGTGATCAAATTCGCTAGTCGCGCACTCAATGGCTGCGGCCCACTCAACACGTGGCATGTCGTGACCAATCTTCACACTCTTCGAGCCCCAAGCTAGCTCGCTGAAGCCACTAATCTTGATGACAAGGCGGCGGTCTTTTTGACTAAACTCGGCCACATCCGGCCATTGATTGACACCCAGCCGAGGTAAAGCGGCGTGAGGTGGTAATTCTATGGGATCCATCATCCAGCCAAAAGGAACTATTTCTTTGACCCGCTCAAGGTGTTTACCTCGCATGGCCTTTTGCCAAAATTCTTTCAGAGCTGGCGTCCAGAGTAAGGCTAGCCAGAGCTTTTCTTCAAGGTGAGGCTTACACGGCGAAGTCAGATTTGCCTGAGCTGCCAGCTCTTTAGCGGCAGGAATATTCTCCCAATCGAACCATTCGAAAAATCGGTAAGATTCCTCATCAGTTGCGTCGGCTGACTCAGCAGTCTCGACCCGAAAGCCCTCTCCTAATTGTTCGGCCAACCATTCCATCTCAGGACGGTAGTCAGCACTTTCTTCTGAAATGAGAATGCGTCCACCATCGGGCATTAATGATTTGAAGCCCTCGGTGATGCCTTCGCGTTCGCCAAAGATATCAAATCCCGCGTCAGCATATAGCTGACTCAACCAAGAGGTGATCCCCATTCCACCCGGGACGCTATCAAGCTCAGTGAGAGCGAAACCATTCTCGGTGAGAATCAGATCGGGACGGATCACTCTAGGCAATGCATCACGCAGTTTCTCCGAGCGTTGTTGGTCGATCAACCATTGCGGTTTACCAGCATCTAATACCTCAGATATCCAGCGGGGAATTCTCCCCATTGCAGATCGCTGATAGAGTGTGTCACTCGCACTCTGAAAACTCGCTAAAACGTGGCCGAGCGAGGATACTTTACGCGCTTCCTTTTTACTCAGTACAAAAGGTTTTGGTGAAAACAACCATTGCGTACCATCTCGTAGTTTCGAGTCGGGAAGTGCCTTTTGGATGTCTGCTAACGAGAGTCTCATTTTATATTAATTTACCGCGAAATAAACGAAATGTTTTTATCACGGTATCTGGATTCAACCATCAGGAATCATTCCTCGAATAAAAACACGCTTCATGTGTTTCAGCTTGAAAGCTTTGACATTTTCGCGTGTTTCGCGGTCCGATCAAATGTCCAAGAAATTTTGGAGCATCTGCTTGCCGTGCTCGGTAAGGATTGACTCGGGATGAAACTGTACCCCGTGGATTTCTAGCTCTTTATGACGCAAGCC
>JBLHPP010000025.1:0-15650 GCA_047624385.1 Crocinitomicaceae bacterium | reverse complement strand
ATCATGACTCCTGGTGATCACATCGGTGACCTGATGAAGCTGATCATGGAGAAGCGCGGTATGATGGAAAACACTGAGACCATTGACGACATGCGCGTGATGCTTACTTGCGTTCTGCCACTCGCAGAAATTCTAGTCGACTTCAACGACCGTCTCAAATCCATGACAAAGGGCTACGGATCGATGGACTACGAGCACAACGGCTACCGTGCTGAGAAAATGGTGAAAATGGACATCCTGATTGCTGGCGAGCCAGTGGATGCATTCTCAACTATCGTTCACCGTGACAAAGCTGAAAGCTATGGCCGTAAGCTCTGCGATAAGCTCAAAGAAGTCATACCACGCCAACTCTTCGTAGTTGCCATACAGGCAGCTATCGGAGGCAAGATCATCGCTCGCGCTTCCATCTCAGCGATGAGTAAGAACGTGACTGCTAAGTGTTACGGTGGTGACATTTCTCGTAAGCGTAAACTTCTTGAGAAGCAGAAAAAGGGTAAAGCAAAGATGAAATCCATCGGTAAAGTGAATATCCCACAGGACGCCTTCATCCGCGTGCTGAAGAACGACTAATTATCGTGGCACGACCGTATCGGTCGCCCTAACAAAATTAGCGAAGCGACCATTTTACGACTTTCTTACAGAGTCTTTGAGGTGAGCGGGACGCACACACTACGTTATGAACTCGCCCTCTGACATCGAGCAAGTGCTTGAAGATTCTCTGCAGGATTTTTCTATCTCTCGCTCTGAGCGTAAAGAGCTCAAGGATCTTCTTAATGGCATCCAAGGAAATGCCTCTGAGCAAGCGAAGGTCCGCCAACTCGCGTTCAGACTCGCCACCAAGGTCATTGATGAGATTGGTGAGTTGGCCGCCATGGAATGGCTTCAGAGCGTGATCAAGCTTTTGTACTCAAAGGAATCCAGCGTCAAGTCCTCCGCCTACTTCAGCCCTAGCAAAGATTGCCTCCACCGTATTCAGCGCTTCATTCGCGAAGCCCAGAGCACACTCGACATCTGTGTCTTCACCATCACCGACAACCGCATTGTCGATAAAATCATTGATGCCCATCAACGCGGAGTGAAGGTCCGCGTCATTTCTGACGACGACAAATCCGAAGACTTAGGGTCAGATTTTTACTACCTTGACAGCAAAGGGATAGACTGTGTGCACGATAAAACCTCTGCCCACATGCACCATAAATTTGCAATAGCCGATGGCAAAAAGCTACTCAATGGAAGCTACAATTGGACGCGCTCTGCATGCACGTCAAACAACGAAAATATAGCAGTGACCAACCACAAATGTTTGGTCCAGCAATTCCAACAAGAGTTCCTAAGACTCTGGAAACATCTTCGATAACTTACTAGTATCTTCGGAGAGCTTCTGACGATTTTCTTCGGCTTCGTGTGATTGAGCCACAGCATCCATAAGGATTTGCTCATCGCTCACTCCAATAGCACTACGTTCTTCTTTACTGATAGCTACTGCAATCCAACGGAAGTCAGCACTGTTGTCCATGGCCACCTTGACAAGCATAGTGAGTGGCACGGATAGGAGCATTCCGATCGGCCCCCAGATCCAGCCCCAGAAAATCACTGAGATCACCACAACTAAAGTGGAGAGTCCAAACCGACGACCCAACAAAGTAGGCTCAAGAAAGTTACCCAGAAATCCATTGATTACGAGGTAACCGCTAGCAACGATCACCGCATGCTTCCAGTCACCAGTAACGAGTAAGGAAAGCAACACTGGAGGAATACCCGCAATCACAGAGCCAATCGCGGGGATATAGTTTAGAGCAAATGCTAGGATTCCCCAGAGTAATGGAAACTCCAAACCAACCGACCAGCAAAGCAGTCCAGCTAAAATTCCAGTCAGTAAACTTACTAAGGTCTTGATCCCTAAATAGCGCTGAATATCTTTAGTAGCACTCAGCATACGTTGAATATTAGGGCCACGCGCTTCACAAATAGCATTGAACCGGCGACCGAACATCCGTGCCTCACTCAACATAAATACTGTCAATAACATCACAATGAAAGTGGTGCCTAGGAAAGAGACCAGTTTACCAAGGAAGTCTGTACCTAACTGGACCACCTTGTTGACACTTAGGTACTTTAAAAGTTCTTCCGTAAGAAGATCTATCGCTGGGCGGGTGGCTACGGTTGAACCTGTGACCGCCTCAATACCTTCAGTGACAGCTACATCGCTTTCACTAATCGGCCCCTGAACAGCTTCTACTTCGACAGGTTTTGTAGGGACTGTATCGGGGCTCGAGGAAGAATCTTCAGTATCTTCACCAATGGTCAGCATTCCCCATTGATCTATAAAATCAGACGTGTTGTCAGCTAACTGAGTGACACGCTCCTTTGTTAGGTCGTAGTACTTACTTTCCCATTTACTCTGAAGCTCGCCAGTCAACATGATGCCGAGCAAGACAACTCCAGCTAGGAAGGCGAAATCTACAAGCACTGTGATAAAAACAGCCAGCGCACGCGGCACACGATGCTCGCGCAGCCAGTGAGTGATCGGAAAACTAACTGTCGCTATAAAAAATGCTAACAATACAGGCACCACAAATTCAGCCGACGCTTTCGCGCCTGCTATAACGAGAACAACACTAGCTAGAACTATTAAGATCTTTGACGCCTCTGCTCCCTTAGCTGCTTTCACAACTTTTTTCTGCCCTTTTTGAACCATGTAATTGAAGGAATGTTACCAAACCACTGACAACAGCGCGATACTACGCTAATTTGATACAAACAACAATCGATTCATGCCTTTCATCGAAAAAAAATAGGACGCAACTTGAAACGCAGCGTTCATCCCCACATTCGATGGTCTTGAGAACCTACTGATATGCCTCAACTAGCTAGCGTATGTCATGTGACCTTAGTAATTGACGCCAAGCTAGAGCTCTCCATCAGTTCAATCGATCAAGTGATTTGAATAATCGATTTCCCGATACTTGTGTAATGACTACAATAGCAAGCATCATGAAATCAATTTATGCATCCCTACTACTAAGCAGCAGCCTATTTGCAGCAGAGTCTCCAGATCTACAAAGCTTACTTCAGCAAGGAGAGTTTCAACAAGCCATCAAAGTCCACACACAAACACCAAGTAATCAGAGTACCTTTACGAAGGCTATCTGCCAGCTCACAACAAGTATCGAAGCCCTACAACAAGGGTTCTACAAATATGGATTTGAACTGAATAGCAGTACTGCTGGCATGCAATCACTGGCTCCAATTCCACACAACCCGAATCCTGAAATAGTCGACTATCAAAAAATCAGAACACTCATCGAAAGATTCCACGCAGATCTTCACGCCATAGAGAAAACATTAGCGACTGTCGGTGAGGATGAATTTCATCTACCTTTAGACCTCACGAAGGTGCGGTTTGATATAGATAAAAACGGAGAAAGAACAGAGATGGAATCTTCTATCGCGCTTTTTCTTAATATTCAATCGAATGGGAGAAGAATGACTCAACAACAAATCGATGAGATGAAAAAAATCGATGGCACCATTGGTTTTGATAAAAGTGATATCATTTGGCTCAAAGGTTATATTCAGGTGAGTCTAGGAGTTTCTGACCTACTCCTAGCCCACGACTTTGAACAAGCATTCAATGCCATTTCTAGCAATCTTTTTCAAAAGCCAAAAAATGCTCTGAGCTCAATCGGTGCTGATGATGAAAACTACGGAGACATCGCCAACCTCATCGCCGCTGTCCACTTGGCTAAGATGAAAGTCATCGAACCTGACCGCCTCAAGCAGGCCCGCCAGCATCTCCTCAATATGGTAGACTGCAGTAAACAAATGTGGGTTTCAATTCTAGCCGAGACTGACAATAATAAGGAATGGCTCCCCTCACCAAAGCAAAAATCAGTAACTGGTGTGGAAATCACTGATGCAATGGTCAAAGATTGGCACAAATTTCTCACTGAATACGAAGCCATCCTAAACGGCGACAAACTAGTCCCTCATTGGCGTTTTAAAAACAAAGGAATCAATCTCAAAAGAGTCCTAGAAGAAAGTGTCGAAACCGATATTGTTCTTTGGGTCACTGGACACGCGGCTGAGCCCTATCTAGAAAAAGGAGAACTCACCGATGATGGACTTTGGAGACAACTAAACCAAACCTTCAACGGCAACTTTCTAGGTATGTCATTCTTTATCAATTAATTCACGTCAGCCAGTTCGTGTCTGAGTTCACCGTGACTGAGGAATAACGCCGATTTATAAGTAAAGCACCCGCCCTTAGATTATTGCGCGTAGCGCACTTTCCTTAGAGCTAAACAATAACATTTGTCTCTTTTGGAACTCCGAGTGGTATTAGACCAATCGGATTTTGAAAAGAGACTCATGCACTTGAGTAGTCGTTGAATCAGATGTTCTAACCGATATTGGTGAACACGTTCAACACATCTTCATCGTCTTCTAATTTGTCGATAAGAATCTCAATTTCCTCCATCTGCTCAGGCGTAAACTCAACTAGGCTATTAGCAATGCGCTCAGGGGCTGCTTTTGTAATCTCTACACCAAGTTCTTCCACAGCTTTAGAAAGTGACCCAAAGCTAGTAAACCCGCCAAATGCTATTGCTTCGTTGCCTTCCGCTTCAATTTCTTCTAGTCCGTGATCGATAAGCTCTAGCTCGGCTTCCTCAATATCAAATCCTTCTGGAGCAGTGAACTGGATCACAGCTTTACGGGTAAACATGAACTCCAAACCACCAGTTGGCAGGAGACCACCACCATTTTTGTTGAATGTGGTGCGGATGTTAGAAAATGTACGGGTGTTATTATCAGTAGCGCACTCAACCCAAAGTAAAACCCCATGTGGACCTTTACCTTCATAATTGATTTCAGTGTAGTTGACCGCATCTTTAGCAGTCGCACGCGCGATCGCTTTGTCGATGTTGTCCTTGGGCATGTTTTCAGCCTTCGCTGTAGCAATCGCAGCACGAAGCTTGGCATTCATTTCAGGATCATCACCACCCTCTTTAGCTGCCATGGTAATTGATTTACCTAATTTAGGAAATAACTTGGACATCTTATCCCAACGTTTTTCCTTTGCTCCTCTTCTGATTTCAAATGCGCGTCCCATAATGTTCTATAAAATTTCTGTGCCCTATTGCTGACGCCATCCGACAGCTAATTCAAGCGTATAATACCATTTGAGGGCTTAGGTTGTTTGGATGACTCTGAGAATTTTTAATTCTAACGAGGCGCAAGGAAGGAATATAGCTCCGACTATTCTTGAATGAAAACCCTCTGCTCTTTTCGCCTCAGCCACCGACCTCCTGGCAGATTACATTTTGCAGCCTCGCCGGTATCACAAACAACAAGACATTCAACAATCAGACTGCGGCTTAGATCGGGAACTTGCTTGGCTTTGAGGAACTGAAACATAACCGCTTGCTGCAGCACCAGATCAAGCTCGTGTAAGGCTGGTAAAAAGAGGCGCCCCTGGGGGTCTAAAAATTGTTCTAGGACAACTTCACTATCCAAATAGTCGCTTTGTTCCATACTCACTTCAGCAGCTCCATTGACAGCAGGTACCACCTCACGCCGCATGATTTCCACCAGTAAAGGCATCACTTCATGACGGATACGATTCCGTGCCGTGAAAGCCTCAGCATTACTCGTATCTTCGCGATACTCTATGCCGTGTGATTTCACGTAGTCGTTAATTTCGGAGCGACGAACCTCTAACAATGGCCGCACTATCCTCAGGACACATTCATCCACAGTCACGATATTCTCAACTCGAATTCCTTTAAGGCCATTAGATCCTCGTAAGAGATTGAAGAGCACAGTTTCAGCCTGATCATCGGCATGGTGACCTAAAAGGATCCCTGCTGCTGAATACTTCTCAAGCGCTCGCACGAACACTCCGTGTCGAGCCTCACGCGCTGCCAGTTCTAGCCCCTTTTTCTCAGACTCAGCCATAGCAATCACATCTACAGCGTCACTATAAAATGCTAGGCCATGCTTCTGCGCTAATTGCTCAACAAACTCAGCATCGCCATCCGACGCCTCAGCCCGTAGTTGATGGTTCACATGCACCACCACTAGGTTCGTAAGTCCGGCCTGGACCAAAACATCTAACAAAACAACCGAATCCCGCCCACCAGAAACCCCCACTAACCATGATTGATTAGTGTCGATTCGAGCTAAAAGATCTTGAATTTTTTTAACCACAGATTTAACTAACTCTATTTGATACGGGTAAGAATATTGGGATTCTCATAATCAAAGAGGTCATTCTTCTCATGCGTTTCAATGAATTTCAAAAACTCCGTTGATGTCACTTTCATCTTCGCTGCGTGGCCTTTACCACCAACGACTTCACCTTCAAAAACCTCGTCTCCAATTAGTTTGATAAATGAATCCACGTTGGGGCTCCATACAATTAATTTCTCCTCAACTACCTTAAATTTAAATAAGTGGTAGGCATTTGGAATTTTACCGAGTGGATCGTATCCAGTCCCATAAAACACTTCATCACCTTGGTGGATGGTGAATAAATGATGCTCAATCTTAAAACCTTTGCCAGCTTTCCAATCTAGGCATCCTATATTGCCAACACCCTTTTCATCAAATGCGATTTGAATAACCTCATCCCCACTGAGCCACTTACCTTCAAATGACTGCTTCGTCTCAATTGTGGCGTTATCCTTGAAAGGTGTAGATAGAGTAACGGTCGAACAAGAAATGAGTGCCGAAGAACATAACACGATTATAATAGAGAGTAATTTATCATTCATAGTGAAAATCTGTATAATCCGCAAAATCTGCGGTTAAAGAAAACTACCCCAGTTTCCCCAGTCTGAACACTGAAAACTACTCCACTGAAAACTTCCTAGCAAATCTAGGGGCAAAAAAAAGCGCTCTGGGAAAACCCAGAACGCTTTGTGATTGATTCCTTGCGGAAGGTATTAGTCCTCTGAAGGGCTCCACTCTTCGCCAGAAGCGAGATTGAATGCCTGTTCGAGTCCAACCATTTCGCTGGAAGGCTTGAGTGTCTCGAATGACTTTGACTCCTTGCGAAGATCGTCTTCTGAGTAGGACACTGCCTTGATAGAAAGACCGATGCGACGCTCGACCTTGTCCACCTTGATAACGCGTGCTTCCACGTCGTCACCAACCTTAAGTACGTCCTTGACGCGCTCAACATGCTCTTCAGACAGCTGAGAGATATGGATGAGACCGTCGATATCGTCCTGGAGGTTAACGAAGGCACCAAATGATGCAATCTTAGCCACCTGGCCTTTAACGAGATCACCAACCTTGAACTTGTCGTCAATGTTAGACCATGGATCGTTTTCAGCTTGCTTGACACCGAGGGAAACACGCTGGTTTTCCTTATCGATAGAAAGAACAATAGCTTCCACTTCGTCGCCCTTCTTGAGGACTTCAGATGGGTGATTGATCTTACGTGTCCAAGAAAGGTCGGATACGTGGATCATGCCGTCGATACCTTCTTCAAGACCTACGAACGCGCCGTAAGTAGTGAGGTTACGCACAGCACCTGTGATGCGTTGACCAATTGGGTAGCGAGCTTCGATAGCGTCCCATGGGTTCTCTTCGAGCTGGCGAACTCCGAGGGAGATCTTCTGCTCTTCGATTGAGATACCGAGCACAACCGCTTCGATTTCTTGACCGAGTTCGAGAACGTCTGATGGACGTGTGATGCGCTTAACCCAAGAGAGTTCAGAAACATGCACGAGGCCTTCTACGCCGCGCTCGATTTCGATGAATGCACCGTATGGAAGAAGCTTAGTAACCTTACCTTTAATCTGCTGACTAATTGGGTACTTGGCTTCGATGTCTGCCCATGGGTTATCTTGCATTTGCTTGATACCGAGGGAAACACGCTCTTTCTCACGATCAACGTCGAGAATCTGTACTTCGAGTGACTGACCGATATGGAGCATCTCAGATGGGTGTGAGATACGACCCCATGACATGTCAGTGATGTGAAGGAGACCGTCCATACCTTGGAGGTCTACAAACGCACCAAAGTCAGTGATGTTCTTAACGAGACCTTCAACCTTGTCACCAACGGTAACTGTCTGAAGGAACTGCTGGCGCATTTCTGCACGCTCAGCTTCGATAACTTCACGACGTGAAAGAACGATGTTCTTACGCTCGTCGTTCACCTTAACGATCTTGAATTCGAAAACCTTACCAACGTACTCAGTGAGATCTTTAGGTGGAATAATGTCAACCTGTGAACCAGGAAGGAATGCTTCCACACCAACGTTGACCATAAGGCCACCTTTGACGACGCTTTTGACCTTACCTTTGACAAGTCCACCGTCTTCGTAAACTTTGACGATCTTTTCCCAGTTCTGCTTGTGTGCAGCTTTTTCCTTGGAAAGAACGACCATGCCATTGTCATCCTCAAGCTTCATGAGGAGGACTTCTACACCGTCACCTACTTCGATTTCTTCGTCTTCGAATTCAGCTGTTGGGATAGCGCCTTCTGACTTGTAACCGATGTCTACTAGAATTACCTGTGGACGGATGTCGATGATTGTACCATTGACAATGGTACCTTCTTTAAATTCACGGAACTTTGAATCGATCAAGTCCGAGAGTTCAGCATTAATGCTCATTAATTGTTTTGTTTATGATTATTGATTCACCATTCTTCCTGTACAGCCCTAGAAAATGCGACTCGGAACCTAGGGCTCCAACATCCGAATCGCCGGAAGATGATGATCATTTTCTCTCATTAGTGAGAGAGCGGAAAAGGTAGGACCACACGCAGTCATAGCAAGCAGAATAAACACCTACAACCCACTATTTTGACGTTTTTTAGCAGATTTCTCTAAATTCACCACAGCACACGACAATTTCTAGGCTCCTCACCAGCTGGATCTAAAATCTATCACCCGAAAAATCATCCCTAAATGCTGAAACTAACGATGAAGTAGTAAGTGAGGAGTGAGGAATACAGCCGCGGAATTCCTAATTCCTAATTCCTAATTCCCACAGCGACTTCCTCAGGAGATTAGTCACCTAGACTAATACCTATCGCCCGGGCAGTATGAACAACTTCCCCCTCTGGGTCGACTGTACGGAGCTTGTGCACAGCCTCCTCAATCGAGACTGAGCCAACATGATAGGATTGGTAACTCACCATACTTCCAAACTTTTTCTGATGGGCCAACTCCACAGCTTTGACGCCAAATCTAGCCCCAAGAATACGATCGAGGCTAGTGGGTTGGCCGCCACGCTGGAGGTGGCCCAGAGTACAGGCGCGAGTCTCTTTCCCGGTCAACTCAGCGATCCGATCCGCTATTACCTCACCTATTCCGCCCAAGCGGACACTGTTCCCCCCTTCCCCTTTAGTGATGAGATCACCATCAGGAAGGCGAGCACCTTCTGCCACAACAATCATGGTGCTATAGCTCCCCCGTGCCTCACGTTCCTCAATCACCGCTGCGACACTCTCCAAACTAAAATCAATCTCCGGTATCAGCACCACATCTGCACCTCCGGCTATCCCACCCCACAGAGCAATCCAGCCAGCGTTGCGGCCCATTACTTCCACCACCATTACACGTTTGTGGCTTACTGCCGTGGTGTGCAGACGATCTAGGGCATCTACCACACAGGAAACGGCGCTATCAAATCCGAAGGTCATCGCGGTGGCCTGCAGATCATTATCAATCGTCTTAGGCACTCCAATCACCGGAATTCCAGCATTATAGAGATGCAGCGCTGTCCCCAATGAGCCTTCTCCACCAACAACGATAAGCGCTCCTATCTCTAAATCATCAAGGGTTTCACGAGTCAGGTCGACCACTTTACCAGCAATCTCATTTAAATCATCTGAGCCAAGCTTGGCGGCAAAGTGCCTCTTGTTCGTCGTTCCTAAAATTGTCCCGCCTAGCTTTAAAATCCCAACGGTATCGGTCGAGTCTAGCTGCATATAGTCACCCGGTGGAATCAGCCCTTCAAACCCATCCCTAAACCCGATCACTTCCATACCCAGTTTCGAAGCGGCCCCTACCACCCCGTGAATCACAGCATTCAGTCCTGGGCAATCGCCTCCACTATTCAAAATACCGATACGCATGCGCGAAACATAGCAAAGTGATTCAAGATTGCAAAAGCAACTGTAAGATAATTTGAGACATCACCAAATGAGTCCACTTTACCCCTTATTTTCCAATATCTTATGTAGTTTCCAACCAAGTTATTCACAATCAGCCTTAACGTTTTGATATGCCCACGATCAGACGGTTGTCCAAATTCCAGCAAGGAAGCCTATCTTACCCCAGTCACGACTAGAGATCTATTCTAGGAATGGCCTCCTCACGGCCCCCATCCGAGTAAATTAGGATTTGAATACATTATACATGAGTGACTTACTCTAATTTAAAATATCCTATCGATCATCCAATTATAAAAAATCACACGCCATCCACATCTTCACAAAAAAATCCATCCCGCTATTTATCCCAGTTCTACAACTAAAACCGAACCAATTCTTCCCTCTCATCAAGCAACGAATCTCAGTTCTTTCACAAGTTATTCACAAATTTAGTGTGGGTTATTCGTAAACATTAAACATCTGAATAAAATCACAGCTTTCTCTTGCATCATCCTCTAGAGAAATCCAAGCTCATGACTATGCAATCAATGCATTTTGACCAAGCTCTCTACAACATCCACAAGCGTGATCCACGTTTTGCTCCCGACGCGTACGCGTTTCTTAAGCAAGCTCTCGACTACACAGTTACCGAGCACACCAAAAAGGATCCCGATATGTCTCAGCACGTCACAGCTAAGGAATTACTGGATGGCTTCAGGAGGCTAGCCATTAGCGAATATGGACCGATGGCTTCCACCTTATTCGCCGAATGGGGAATTCAGTCCTGCACTCACGTTGGCGATATGGTTTTCAACCTAATCGAAGAAGGAATGTTCGGTAAACAAGACAGCGACAACCGAAACGACTTCCACGATGCTTACGACTTCCACGATGTCTTCATTCTTCCCTATCTGCCAACTTCATCCACACTCAAGTTATAGCTTATAGCTTAGAGCTTAGCATGATTTTTTGGCTTCTAGCCTGCCAGCGCGGTGAAACTTTTCTACCGCGAAAAAGGCGAAAGATACTAAAAGGCTAGTACGATGAAACGAGGCCCCCACCACAGATTCCGCTGATTTTCACAGCTTTTTCTAGTCCTGTGAAACATTTTCAACACGGATCTCACCAAACGCACGAATGAGTATTCAGGGATATTTCATAGAAACGTCTGGCTCGGTGTAGAAGAAAGCGGCTGGAAGCACCTTCTACCGTGAAGAACTTTCTCCTTTCCCCTCTAGCCTTCCTCCTATTTTCAAAAGCTCTTAATCTTGTTACCACATGGATTTCAGTTGCAAATCTCCAACAACTATGTCAAAAATACAGCGCTACTACTACTAACGTATTGGCGAAGTTAAATGGCATCTGCTATCATAAAATGATGTGGGGGCGTTTTGGTTTCGACTGGATGTTGGAAGGCCTGTTGCATGTAGAGGTTGATCAGCTGGCCTCTTAAAAAGCCGATCAAAACAAATAATTGCAGACTCTAACGAGCTCGCACTCGCTGCTTAATTGCCAGTGACGCCTGAACCTATACGCCTATGACGGGGGATCGCGACTACTTAATAGGCTGGCTTGAAGATCGGTTTTCCGGGTTCGATAGTGAGACCAAACAGGGAAATCGGAAAAGAGTGAGTGGCTGACGGACGACCTCTTTCCTAAAAAAATCCGCCAGATAAACATGTAGACGCTTGCCTGAAAGGCATTTAGGACAGGGGTTCAACTCCCCTCGCCTCCACCAGCCTTCGCCAAGGCTTCGGCTGACAAGCCGTAGCACTGGCGAAGGCTGACCGCCAAAGCCTCGGCGACGGTGGCCTTTCGCTTTAAACACACCTTGATCCCCCAGATCAGCGCTTCACCCTCTCTCTTTGAACTAAAAAGTTCACTAAACGACTCTGGTAAGATTCTGCAAACAGGCCACAGCAATAGCTGGATGGTTGAGGCCTTGGCTAAAGGCTAAAGGTTTCGCGGAAACGCCATTGAGATCTACCCTTAGTTTATTATATTTTATTTAAGGGCACCTCCGGCAACTCCCGCTGTCGGTGTTGAGTTATTAATTCTTTAAATTTGCGAGCGTAGCTCGTTTTTGAAGATAGGCCCCCTTCGGGCCGGAAAGCCTTTCTGCGCATGGCTGCGTTATTCTTCGTTCACGGATAAAAATCCGCTCACTCATCACGCCTAGTCTCGCTTGAAATTCTTTCCAGCACCACCAACGCTAGTTGCCGGAGGTGCCCTTAAACGACACTCATGATCAATAATATCGCTACTACGTAACAAGCCCTATCTCTCATACTAGAATCAACGCTAGGTATGCCCAATTTCTTAGCTGAACCCAATAGGTTTTTATTGATCATTATTAATTCATTTCGCAAAAGAAAATGTCCATCGCTCTCCTATAAGCCGGATTCTGTCCAAGCTACCGAAGTAGCTCTGTGTGATCATTTATCTCCTGGCCGAAGCCAGACGCAGCCGAAGCTGTCGTGCAACTAATACCCAAGGATTCTAGTCGGGCGGGCACCCTTCCTCTGTTATGTCTTGCACCACGCGGGGTTTACCGAGCCCCAGTAGTTGCCTACTGAGCGGTGGTCTCTTACACCACCCTTTCACCCTTACCTGTGACCCTAAAGTCCATCGGCGGTTTACTCTCTGCTGCACTGTCCGTCTACTGGGCTTGAACCCAGCATCCCTCGTTCTTCACGAGGCGCGTTGCCCTACGGTGTCCGGACTTTCCTCCATTACGCACCCGAAGGCGGCAACAGCGATCACCCAGAGAGCGATGGATCTGCAAACTAGGAGAATTTCAGACAGGGGCAAGGAAAATGAGTCACTTATCGATTGAGCGCACTAGATGGACTGGACTATTAATGATAGCGGCCAGTGTCTAATACCACTTAGTAAATCAAAAGAGACTAATGCTGGAGTGATTTTTTGATAAATTAAGGCTAGACGAGGGAGTGGTGCGAGCATCACAACTGAGGAGAAACGCCGATTTATCAAGAAAGCGCCCAGCACTCAAAGCTTTCCGCGCAGCACATTTCCCTAAAGCCCTCAAAAAGAACATTTGTCTCTTTGGTTTTGCTAAGTGGTATAAGGTCTGAAAGTACAAGGTCATACTGGCAAATTCTGGGGACTTTGATTTCGTGAAATCGCGACCACGCTATCTGTTCGGACTTTAGAACTGCTAACTTTGACACTGGACACGCCTCTAATAAACAAAAAACAAAGTGCCAACTACAGTGCTGCGGCTAGATCAATGTAAAAAAAAGAGCGCCGCTTTCGCAGACGCTCTTTTAAAAATTGTTGAACCAAAGGCACCATCATATCGGCACTGGTAACTGCCAACTTAGGAGTAAGGCGACGATCAAACTTCGTACCCGCGACCAGTCTTACCTTCAAACCAGTTCACATAGGCCGCATTGACAGTCGCAATACCGCCCGGTGTTGGGTAATCGCCGGTGAAGTACCAATCGCCACACGGACCTTCGATAGAATAGTGGAGATTCTCGATAGTCTGGAAGATTATTTCTACTTCACCGTCCCAATCGACACCTTCTGGGTAGACTAGCTTACTGACTTCCGCTGAAATTTCTTCCGGGCTAAAGTCTTTGTAGAGCCGCTTCACTTGGTTGATACGATCCGCAACCGGCTTTTTAAGCTCAGCAGCGCAGGCTTCGTGAATTTCCTTAAGAATACCCTCGTTGCCTTTCTTCTTGTGGAGAGACACTGTCGCATTGAAAGCAATGAACTTTCCTAGCTCAGACATATCGATTCCATAACAATCTGGGTAGCGAATCTGTGGAGCGGTCGAGCAAATAACAATCTTCCGAGGGTTCGTGCGGGTGAGAATCTTGAGGATGGATTCTTTGAGAGTTGTGCCACGAACGATAGAGTCGTCTAACATGACGAGCACGTCATCTGGTTCCACCACACCATACGCGATGTCGTATACGTGAGAAACTAGTTGTGCCCTGCCCTTTTCCTGAGAAATGAAGGTTCGCATCTTGATGTCCTTCTGAGTCACCTTTTCGGCTTTTGGCCAGTTCTTCAGAATCACGTCATCGAGCATCTGGGCATCTAGCGTGCCCTTTTCGAGCGCTGCATGCAGGTCTGAGCGCACCTGCTGGCGACGGAATAGACGAAGTCCATCCATCAAACCATAGTAGGCAGTCTCGGCGGTGTTCGGGATAAATGAGAAGATTGCTTTATCAAAATCTCCATCCATCGAATTGACCACTTGGTCCACGAGAGCGGCTCCCATTGCTTTACGCTCGCGGTAGATCGATGGATCGTTGCCGCGTGAGAAGTAAATACGCTCGAAAGAACATGGCTTGTACTCCTCTTCTTGGTGGAATCGCTGAGTGCTGATTTCACCGTTGTGAGTGACGATAGTGGCTGCACCTGGTTCAAGTTCTTTCACATCTTCTTTTGATGCTTCAAAGACGGTCATCAATGGAACGCGCTCGGATGCAAAGGCAATCACCTCATCATCGATATAGTAGCTACATGGGCGAATACCACGTGGATCTCGCATCACAAACATATCGCCATTGCCCACAGCACCACAGATAGCGTAACCACCATCCCATGCTTGAGCAGCTTCGGTAATCACCTGGTGGAGATCCATTTGCTCAGAGATATGCGTTGGAATTTCATTTCCAGCCATCCCCTTGTCTCGAAGTTCGTGATAAAGGTTAGTGTGTGCTTCATCGAGGTGGAAACCAATCTCCTCTAGGACTGTCTGAGTGTCTGTGCCAAATACTGGGTGCTGACCGCGGTCAATCATCTTGCGATTGAGTTCACAGGCATTGGTCATGTTGAAATTACCCTGGACCATTAGTGTGCGGGTTGCCCAGTTGCTGCGGCGGAGGTAAGGATGACAGGAACCTGAATCAAATCTACCGGATGTACCGTAGCGGAGGTGACCCATGAGAATCTCTCCACAGAAATCGTAATTCATCTTACAGCTCTCAGCACTCTTAGGGTCAATAATCCCCTTGCGTGCAAGCTTATTGAAGGTCTTAAATTCCTTGTTAAAGATGTGTGACAACGAGTCATTCTCCACGCTACGCCTACGGCGCATGTATTGCTGACCTAGTGGCATATCGAGCTTACAAGAGCCAATACCAATACCGTCTTGTCCACGGTTGCGTTGTTTCTCCATAAGGAGAAAAAGCTTATTTAAGCCCCAGAGTGGTGTGCCATATTTTTCGATGTAGTAGCTGATAGGCTTACGAAGTCGAACGACGGCGATACCGCATTCGTGTTGAAGTGGATCACTCATAAAAGTGTTGTGATAGTGTGTTCTGTTAGGAATGAAGCACCTGGGAAATTGCCGTCCCCTAGGTGAGTTTGAATTTTTATAAGAAAGATTATGCGGATTGTTCAATCACGCGAACGCCTTCTTGTTCCACGACCTTGCCAATCACTTTGCCACCAGGGCCAGCTGCAAGAATCTTGTCTGCATCTTCTGGAGCGACGATTGCTACCCAGCCGATACCCATATTGAAGGTGTGGAACTTATCCTCAGCATCAACAA
>JBLHPP010000024.1:0-15885 GCA_047624385.1 Crocinitomicaceae bacterium | reverse complement strand
TATTCTAAACTAGCTAAGCTGATATTTTAGTAAATGGTAAAAAAGGGGTGATAATGTATCGCACATTACATTTTTAAGAGCTATGACTATTTCCAAGAATTATGGAACAAGTGACATCGAGTGAATATGCGGTTTTTGAAAAAGCGTATGAGTATTTTAATAAGGAGCTTTTTGAAAATGAGCTTCCAGGAGTATTGATCACACTCCAACGAAAATCGCAAAATGTCGGGATGTACCGTAGGGGTAGCTTCAAAGATCGCTCTGACCATAGCCAAGAGATCGATGAGATATCCATCAACCCAGATGCCTATGTCAATCTACCCGACATCGAAGTTTGGCAGGCCTTAGTGCACGAGATGTGCCACCAATGGCAATTCCATTTTGGCAAGCCATCGCGCAAGAGTTATCACAACAAGCAATGGGCGCAGAAGATGGAATCTGTGGGCCTCACCCCGTCTTCCACTGGGAGACCTGGCGGCAACAAAGTGGGACAGACTATGTTTGACTACGTCGATGTTGAGGGAGCCTTTCGCCGCTGTACCCAACAACTTCGTAAGCTTGGTGTCGTAGTCCAGTTGCAGTCTAGTAATGAAGATCGACTGGTGAGTAGAACGCTAGAAGACCAGGAGCGTGAAGCTCAAATGCGTCAGGCTGGTGTTAAAAAGAATCGTTCTAACCGTTGTAAATACAGCTGCCCTAGCTGTGGCATGAATGCTTGGGGTAAGCCCGAGCTCAATATTGTCTGCGGAAGCTGCCGGCAAACGCTTGTGCGTGTTTAGTAGTTTGGAATTGGACCCCTGCGGGGAGTCATTAGTCAAAGGGGTATTAGTCAAGGGGCTTGATTGATGAAACGAGAGGGGGTGGGGAGTTCAGGGCAACGGTTGCCGACAGCTAACGCTACCTTGGTATTCTAATGAATCTGGATAGTAACGCTGAAAGCGTTGAAGGGGTGATAACAGTCAGGCTTCTGGCCAGCCCTATATGAAATCCATTTTTTACAAAATTGCGCGTGTTCCCGCAGCTTTTCATTCTGAAAATTTTGGGCAATTCTGTATAAATCCACAGCCATTGCCTATTAGAGAAACGCCAACTAGCAATCACACTGAACTTATTGTTATGACGTGTGATAATTCTTAGTCGAGTAGGTTAGAAACCTTCTCTAGTTCTTCGGTCGAGGCATTGCCTTGTGACATACTCAGCTCAACAGCCACCTTTCCAAGACTTTGATAGATAATGAGTGAGTTTTCATCCACTACCCTTATGGCATCGATGTGGCTACTAACGCTAGCGTGATCACCGCGAGCAATTGGTCCAGTCAGGGCGTGAGTGGTCCCTTGCTGGAAAATATTTGTAAGGGTTGTTTGCATCAATGGCTGCATCAGAGACACAGCAGAATGACGTTCTATCCCAGCCTTTTCAAAGAGCTGAATACTCGCCTCAGTGAGAGCGGTGAGTTGGTTACAGCAGATGGCTGTGGCCGCGTGATACAGCGCCTTTTGCTCGGCTTGGAGAGTAAAGCACTTGCCGCCGATCGCTTCGAAAAGAGGTGTCAAAATAGCCAAGGCGGCATGATCACCTTCACAGCCACAATGAGTGCCGATGAATGCATTGAAATCTCTCAGAGGTGCAGCGAAACTCATCACAGGGTGGACACTCGCCACACGAGCACCAGTGGGCTCGACTACTTTTAGTACCTCGCTGCTCAGTAGTCCGCTGCAGTGGAATACAATAGACCCTTCATTGAGCAGGCCACTGGCGGCAAGCTTTTCAGCAGCTACAGCGATCTCCGCATCAGAAGTTGCTATCATCCAGAGGTCAGAAGCTGGCATTGATCGCATCTCTGAGGTCGCCTCACCATCACCCAAATGCTCTATTGCTGCCGCTGAACTTGCGAAGGATCGATTTAGCACTGCTCCAATCTCTAATTCTCCAGCATGATGCCAAAGTCTACCCAGTGATTGACCCAGCTTTCCTGCGCCGATGATGTTAAGTTTCTGCATCTATGGATAGATTGGTATATGAAGGCGTAGAAATGACCAGTAATCTAAAATGGTGGGCACTAATATTCTGGCCGACTTTAGCCAATAATTTATTGGCAGACGATACTGGCGTTTTGGCGTTTCGCTATGGTGCCTATTTCTGCAACACAGAGGCTATTGTGCGCTTTAAGAATTTTGATCACTGCTGGGACGTTAGATGGCGAGACTGAGAGGAGAAGACCACCAGATGTTTGGGCGTCTGCCATCAGTAGTCGAGATGCCTTACTTACTGAGTCCGAAAAGGTGACGTAGGGAGAGACGTTTTCGAGATTCTTTCTACTGCCACCTGGGACAAATCCTGCATCGATAAGGTCATAGACTGAATCGGCGATAGCTGGAATTTTTTTAGATATTAAAATGGCTGTGAGGTCAGAAGCGTCAGCGATCTCTCTGAGGTGGCCCAAGAGGCCGAACCCGGTGACATCTGTGCATGCGTTTACAATTTCTTGCTCACCAAGCTCAGCACCAGCCGTGTTGAGTGTGATCATAGCGGTGATTGAGACTTGGTTTAGCTTATCTGAGCAAGCGCCCTGCTTTAGAGCTGTTGAGATAATACCGGTTCCAAGGGGTTTTGTGAGCAGTAGAGTATCGCCTTCTTTTGCATGCGCATTTGCTAAAAATTTATCCGGATGCACCAGGCCTGTGACTGAGAGCCCATAGATAGGTTCTGGGTTTTTGATTGTATGACCACCAACCAAGGAGCAATTGGCAAGCTTGACCATATCTGCGCCGCCACGAAAAATCTCAGCTATTTCATCATTGCTGAGAAGCTCAGTTGGCATTCCAGCGATTGCCATAGCGGTGATTGGTCGTCCACCCATGGCGTAGACGTCAGAGAGGGAATTGGCCGCGGCAATTTGGCCGAATAAATAGGGGTCGTCTACTATCGGAGTGAAGAAGTCGAGCGTCTGGACGAGCGCACGGTCTTCGTCAATCTTGTACACACCAGCGTCGTCGGCAGTTGAGGAACCGACGAGAAGGTTGGGATCGATACTTTGCGGCAAACCACTCAAGACCTGAGTGAGCGACGCAGGGTCTAGCTTGGAAGCTCATCCACCGCAGGCCGCCATTGTTGTGAGACGTGTGACATCGTTTTTACTCATGTGGCTATATTCTTAGTGCTGAAATCGCACGAACGCCAGAGATATTGGTTGATTTTTTTCTTCCATGCTGATTGTCTAGTAGCCCAAGCTAAATTATATTTCTCCCACATGTCAGAAATTTCAGTAATTATTTGTAAACCGACGCAATGGATCAAAGTGCGTGCCGTCTTCACTATTACTATGTTTGCGGTATTTGCCTACTTATTCTATAAAGATGGTAACACTGGCTACAGAGAGAAGAATCAGCAATACGTTTACTACAGTCTTTTCAATAGTGTTGCCTTAGAAAAAGCTAAGGAAGTTGAGAATGAGCAGGAGTGGAAAGAGTTTGTAGCTACTAAGAAAATCGATCTACCGACAGTGGAGGATTGTCCATTACCTGAGGACTTTGATAGAGACCAATTGTGGCCAGAGGTTCTAGCTGGGCACTATGAGACGATCATTAATTCTAACACAGCATCGAACCAAGCATGGGTCGATTACGCGGGATCAAGAGGCTGGGACGTTAAGGTGGCTGACCACCCTGAGAAGCAAGGCTCACTAAATACGCAGTTTATTATGGCTTCAGGTAGTGCAATTCTCGTGATAGTGGTAGCATTTTTATTCCTTAGAACTCTGACTCGGACGATGGAGGTCACCGAGTCTGCCTATATAGCACCTGGCAAGAAGGTGGTTCCATTTACTTCGATGAGTTGCATCGACACACGAAAGTGGGATTCGAAAGGGGTGGCAACTATCGAGTATGAAGTGAATGAGGTGGCTAAAAAGGTCAAAGTGGATGGTATGATCTATGGCCAATTTAAAAAAGAAGACGGTGAGCCAGCTGAAAAGCTCTACGCTTTCATTATGGAGCGTTTCAAGGGAGAACTCATTGAGTTTGAATCAGACGATGAAGAAGAAAATCTAGAAGAGTCCAATTCTGATGACCCCGCGGGTAAAAATTCTGAGCTTGCGCAAAATTCGTGATTGCCAAGCGCCAAGCTGCTAGCTATTCAAAGGAATCAGTTAATCATTATTAACTAACTTAAAATAACTATTTACCATGTCTGATTCAATCGAACAAAAAGTTAAAGATATCGTCGTTGAGCAACTCAACGTTACTCCTGATCAGGTTTCAGCAGATTCCAAGTTCATCGATGACCTTGGTGCTGACTCACTCGACACAGTTGAGCTCGTTATGGCATTCGAAGAAGAGTTCGGCATTGAAGTGCCTGACGAAGAGGCTGAGAAGCTCACAGCGGTTAGCGATGTCATCGCATACATCGAGAAAGTTTCCTAATATATAGCGGCACAGTTCGCTACAAATAAATATTTAAAGGGCGGCTCACGCATAATGAGGCCGCCCTTTTTGTTGCAATGTATTGAGCTTAGATTAACTTGATGCACCAAGAGCTAAGCAGCACTATGAGTGATTTATAGAACATGAATAAAGACATCGATACTATCCAATACGCCATGGAGAATACCAAGGTTCTACGTGAGCCTGATCGTAGGATCGATACATTTAGCACCACGAGTTTCAAGTTTACGGTTGTGAGTGAACTGATGGATAGCGTGGGGAAGGTGCGTGTGCGTCGAGGTGAGATGCAGGCGCAAAAGCCACAGATTATCAAGCCGTATGCCTATAATAGCGTGGAGCTTGAAGGGTTTGATGAGAAGGGGAAAGAGCTTTTGGAATGGATGAATAAAAAGGGAGTGGAGCCAGTATTCTTCCAATATGGCTTCCATTTTCGCCGAACAGCTGTGCGGGAACAAATTTTCAGCGAGAATATCGAATTCGTAAAGGAACGCCTATTAGAAGAGGCATCCCTCGAGAATGATCCAATGCTAGCACTGGTTGAGGGTATCGATGACGCTTGGGAGATTGGTCTTCTAAAATTCACCATCGACATGATTGAGAAATCACAGTCGATCAACCAATTTGATTTTAAGCGACGAGGGTTGCTCTAGTGCCGAGGACGTAAGGAAGCTATGCGATTTTCCACAATCATCCGTTTTTTTGCTGCGATATCCGTCCTCTCAGCTTTAGTCATCACTCTGGTGGTAGCTAAACGATCCCTGCTGAAAAGCGAGGAATTGAAGCCGCCAGTAAATAAGTTGGAAGCTCTGATTCCGGCGAATGAAGCGAGCGATGAGGCAGTTTCAGCTTTAGTGGCAAAGCTAGAAGTGGAAAATTTGCCTGATGTGACTCCCGGGGAGCGCGCTTTTGAGAATGCCCGAGAATTGTTGGTCAAGCGCGACTACATCGCAGCTGAAGAAAAGCTAAAGTATGTAAACACTTATTACCCGACAGCTGTGTCGGCGCCAGAAGCCAGACGTATCTTAGGTGAAATGAATATGGATAGGTTATTTTCGGGGAAAGAATTTGCAGATCTAAAGCAATACAAAGTAAAGCGTGGCGATTCATTTTTTAAGATCATCAGAGAAAACGAGACGAACTTGGACTTGTTGATGTTTCTTAATGACCTCAAGCGAATGGATCGTTTGCATCCAGGCGATGTATTTACTGTAATGCCTCTCCATTTTCGTCTAGTTATCGATATGCCGCGCAGAGTCTTGGGCATATGGGATGGTGCACGTTATATAAAAGGGTACGAGATCAAGCACTCAAGTCTGCCTAAGGGGAGTAAAGTGCAGGAAACGAAGCTTGTAGCAATAGAAGCCCAATCAAAAGAAGGTCGGATAACGCTGCCGAGTAGCGCTTATCGTTCTGCTGAAAAAGTTCTAGTCATCAAGAGCCCCCAAGCTGAAATTCGACCTTATACAGGAACTCCAGAAGAAGGGGTCGTCGGAGTTTATCTTAATGCTGTGGATCTCGAAGAATTGGCATTGTTGCTACGTGCTGGTAATTCTGTAGAAATTCGATATTAGACTGTTCCTAAAGCAAAGATTCATTCAAGCTAACCAAAATTTATGAGTATCAAGCCGCTAGAATTTGAAAAACCGATCGCAGAACTCGAGTCCGAGATTCAGAAACTTAAAGTGAAGTCGACTTCTCAAAAGATTGATATGAGCGAGCAAATCGCGTCTATGGAGGCGACATTGCAGGAGACTAGAAATGACATTTACAACAATCTAACCCCATGGCAACGTGTCCAGATTGCTAGACATACAAATCGCCCGTTCATGTTAGATTACGTGTTTCATGCCTTTTCTGATTTTTGTGAGCTCCACGGCGATCGTCATATTGGGGATGACCATTCTATGCCTGGAGGATTTGCACGCATTGGAGATCAGCGTGTGGTTGTGATTGGTCACCAGAAGGGGCGAGATACTAAAGAGAATTTGAAGCGTAACTTTGGCAGTGCTCACCCAGAGGGTTATCGTAAGGCGCTCCGCTTGATGAAGCTAGCAGAGAGATTTGGCCTACCAGTGATTTGCATGATCGATACTCCTGGAGCATTTCCAGGCATTGGAGCTGAAGAGCGTAATATTGCGGAGGCTATCGCATTCAATCTTCGCGAAATGACTTTGCTTAAAGTCCCGATCATAGCATGTGTGTTAGGAGAGGGTGGCTCTGGTGGCGCGCTCGGTATTGGTGTGGCAGACCGTGTGCTTATGATGGAAAACGCCTATTATTCTGTTATCAGTCCAGAAGGTTGCGCAGCTATTCTTTGGAAGCATCGTAAGCATGCTCCCGAGGCGGCGGAGGCAATGAAGATTACAGCTCCTGATCTTGGGAAGCTTAACCTCATTGATGAAGTCATCCTTGAGCCTAAAGGTGGCGCGCATGTGGATCATCAAGCAGCAGCAGAGAGCTTCAAAGTTGTCATTTTAAAGCAATTAGCTGAAGTGCAGGCGCTTTCTACTGAAGAGATGCTTGACGCCCGATATAACAAATACCGTCAGTTCGGAGAGTGGCACGGGGAGTAGGACTCGCCTAAAATTTTGATTCAATACCTAACGAATATTATGTTCGTTAGGTATTTTTTTGGTTAACCCTAAGACGTGGCGTACTGATTTGATACCACTTAGTAAATCAAAAGATACTAATACTGGAGTGATTTTTTTATCCATCAAGGCTAGACGAGGGAGTGGTGCGAGCACCATGACTGAGGAGAAACGCAGATTTATCAAGAAAGCGCCCAGCGCTATATGCATTCCGCAAAGCGTATTTTCCTGAAACCCTCAAAAAAGAACATTGGTCTCTATGGTTTTGCTAAGTGGTATGAGGATAAAAACCCCATATAGGCTAGGCAGAGAGAATCACTACCGTGTCGGTGACGATTATAGTAAAAGTACAGCCGAGAGCTTGTCGTCATTATGACAGCTAGGAGACTGACGTGGACACAAAAAAAAAGCACACCCGATTACTCAGGTGTGCTTTGAAATTTGATTTCAGCTCAGTGAGCTGAGCTTCGCTTATGCTTCGACTACTTCAGCAGCTACTTCAGTAACTTCTTCGGTAGATTCTACTGCGACTGCTGCGTCAACCCACTCGATGAGTGCCATAGGAGCGGAATCGCTCTGGCGTGCACCGAGTTTGATGATGCGGCAGTATCCGCCTACGCGGTCAGCTGCAGCTGGTGCGATGTCTTCGAAAAGAGACTTCACAACATCCTTCTGACGAAGGAATGCTATTGCCTGACGGCGAGCGTGGAGATCGCCACGCTTGCCAAGTGTTACCATTCTCTCTGCAACTGGGCGGAGAGCTTTGGCTTTGGCTAGTGTTGTGCGGATCCTACCGTGCTCGATAAGGCTGCATGTAAGGTTGGCTAGGAGTGAGCGGCGGTGTGCTGCATCACGCTGGAGTTTGACTGTCTTGCGTCGTTTTCTCATCTTGGTTATTCGTCGTTAAGGTTCTGTGCGATGAGGTCTGCGAGACCCACCGGTGCTTCTTCTTCAATCCCGAGGCGTGGTGCCGCGACGGATGGCATTGGGCCTGAAAGGAGCGAAGGATCAAAGGACATGCCAAGACCGAGACCGAGCTCGACGAGTTTGTCTTTAATTTCGTTAAGTGATTTCTTACCGAAGTTACGGTATTTGAGCATTTCTGCTTCAGTCTTCATGGCAAGCTGGCCAACGGACGTGATGTTCGCGTTGTTGAGGCAGTTTGCAGCACGTACGGAGAGTTCAATCTCGTTCACGCTCATGTTGAGAAGCTTCTTGAGAGCTGCATTTTCTTCACTTTGTTCTGGCTGAGCAGATTCAAATTCCACTGCGTCGTCGTCGTAGTTAACGAAGGCGTCGAGGTGGTGGCGAAGGATAGCAGATGCTTGAAGGATTGCGTCAGGTGGTGAAACACGACCATCAGTCCAAACATCGATAACGAGTTTGTCGTAGTCAGTCATTTGACCAACACGTGTCTGGCCAACTGAGTATTTCACACGAGTAACTGGCGAGAAGATGGAGTCGATAGCGATGATGCCGATTGGCATGTCAGGGCGCTTGTTTTCGTCACCAGTGTTGAAACCACGTCCAACCTTGATTTCGAATTCACAATCGAACTTAGTCTTGCGATCAAGTGTGCAGATGATTTGGTCCTTGTTGACAACTTCATAGATGTTGTCGCCTTGGATGTCGCCAGCTGTGACGATGCCTTCTTTTTCAACCTGAAGCTTAAGAACGCGAGGCTCTTTGTCGTGGTGCTTGAATTTGATCTTCTTGAGGTTGAGGATGATGTCAGTGACGTCTTCCACAACACCAGCAAGTGATGAAAACTCGTGTTGCACACCAGCGATTCTTACAGATGTGATAGCGGCACCTTCAAGTGATGAAAGTAGTACGCGGCGAAGTGAGTTACCAATAGTGTGGCCAAATCCACGCTCGAATGGCTCGGCGTTGAATTGTGCGTATGTATCGGTCTCGGTGTCCTCGTCTTTGATGACGCGGTTTGGCAATTCGAAGCGATCAAGAAGGATAGCCTTCTTCTCTTCTGGTGTTTGTTCTTCTGTATTTGTCGATTCTTCTGACATATTGTCTAGTAAGTGAGTTGGGTTACCCTCTAGCGAGTGATGAGCGAATATCTGAAAGATAAAGCCATAGAGGACCTACAACCATTTGGACGTTCTCGCGGGGCGCGAATTAAGGGGGTTTAGACCTAGATTGCAACAGTTATTTTTGACTCAATAGAATTATTGTGAATAACGCGACCGGAGCAAGGCCAGATAGTTGCCGGAAAACTCTGAGACTATTGATTACACAGGGTGGTTATAGAATACCAGAGTTTGATTTTGGTCGTGTGGGTAGCGGGAGGATACCTTAGTGCCAGTGTGATTTTATCCGTTTCTAAATTTGGTGATTAGTAGGTGAATAGTTCTGAGTGAAACTGTGACTATGAAGGATGTATTCTTAGTTAAGATAACGAGAGGTGGGTCTCGGTGTGACATTTTGTCTCTAACTGAGTTAATTTGCGTGTTGCTATGTCGTGAGTGAGCGACTAGAGCTGGATTACTGAAATCCAACTATGCGTCATTTCGTATTTAAAAAGGAGCGACTAAATACATGGGAGTATTCGATATATTAAAGAGAAGGCAACTAACCCAGAAGGGAATGTCTTCGGGGAAGAAGCGTCGCACACAAGGCGAGCGCGCAGTGGTTGGGTCGATTGATCGCAGCGTTTTCTTTCGTGTTTTGTTGTATCTTTTGTTCGTGGTATTTAGCAGCGTGTTGGTATTTACATCCGTGAATGGTGGTGAACGGATTATTACACCGATGACCGCGGTATTCGTCAATATTTTGATGGTGTCAGGTTTGATTGTTATGTTTGATATGCAGCACTTGCACCGAGTGCGTAATGGGCGGGTTTGTTTGGTGTTTGGTTGTATCTTGCTGCACTTGGCGGTGATTTATTTTGTGTCCATTTTTGCGCCAGCTACAGAGTCTGACGTAAGCTACACCTTGCTCATGTTGCCTTATGCGTTTGCACCGTTAGTGAATTCAGTCTTACTTGGCCGATTGAGCGGTATGTTTACGACGTATGTTGTGACAATGCTCGGTGGTTTGCTCGCGCCAGCAGGCTATGGGATGGAGTACATGGTGCTGAGTCTAATCACGGGCGTTGCGGTTGTGATTTTGACCAAGCAAGTGCGCCGTCGTGGATCATTGTTACGTGCTGGGTTTTATGCTGGGGTTGTAGTCTTGGTCTTAGGAGTAATTTTTGAGCTGATTCAAATCCCGGTTGATTCCGTGGCGTTCCAGGAAATGATGAAAAAGGCTCTCGGCGCTCTGGGTGTGAGTCTTTTGATTGCGATGATCGTTAGCGGTATTTTGCCGGCTCTGGAGTCACTTTTTGGAATTACTACTGATATTAGTTGGTTGGAAATGAGCGATCTTAACCACAAATTACTACGTCAAATGCAGCTGGAGGCTCCAGGAACTTTTCATCACAGCTTAATTGTGGCATCGCTTGCTGAGGCTGCGGCCGAGGAAGTGGGCGCAAATGCCACCATGTGCCGAGTTTGTTCTTATTTCCACGACATTGGGAAGCTGAAGAAGCCAACCTACTTTATTGAAAATCAAGGGAAAGAGAACCCACACGACAGTCTGACGCCAAGTATGTCGGCATTGATAATCATTGCGCATGTCAAAGATGGGGTGGATCTAGCAATCAAGAAGAAGTTGAATCCAGTGATTATTGATGTGATTCGCGAGCATCATGGTGACTCTTTAGTCTATTATTTCTACCACAAGGCGAGAGAAGCTCGAAGAGACGCTGAGAATAAGGCAGGTAAAGGTTTGGAGAATATCGAAGACCTTCCAGATGTAGACGAGAAAAACTTCCGCTATGCCGGGCCACGGCCGCGCACACCAGAGAGTGGGATTATCAGCCTTGCTGACTGTGTGGAGAGTGCCTCACGCTCGTTGACTAAGCCTACAGCAGCTAAGATCGGGAGCTTGGTGAATGATATCGTAGCTAAACGTATCGCCGAAGGGCAGATGGATGACTGTGGTTTGACGCTTAAAGATCTGAAAAAAGTCCGTGAGAGTTTCTCTAAAACCCTTCGGAGTATGCTTCACAGCCGCATTGATTATCCTAAAGAGGGAGATCGTAAAAATGATGCTGATGTGCGTAAGCTTGGTCGGCCATCGACGCTACAGCGTAAAAATGAGAATTCTATAGATAATAGGAAGTCTGATAGACAGACTGACAAGGTTGATCAATCTACCAAGTAAAGATGGTGGAGGTTTATAATAATCAAGATGCGGTCACTCTCAGCGGCGCGATTCTTGAGAGGCTGGAGGAAGTGGCGCAGATGGCATTACCATTAGCTTTAGCTAACCCAGCGCATGGAGGTGGTGTCTTGCCTGAGCTTGATCTAGTTGAGGTCAGTATCGTGGATGACCCGACGATCGACCAGGTTCATCGCGATTTCATGGATATCTCAGGGCCCACAGATGTGATTACTTTTGCCCACGGTGAGATTGTTATTAGTGTGGAGACTGCTCAGCGATACGCCAAGGAGTACAGTAATGGCTTTGAGAGAGAGCTGATGCTCTACATTATTCATGGACTATTACACCTCTCAGGGCACGAAGACGCGACTGATTCAGAGCGGCAAGCGATGGAGAAGGTACAGTTCGATATCCTTGAGAAGGTTTGGAGCTAGGTTTCTAGACCAACCCAGCTTTTCACCACGAAAAAGACGAAAGCTTCGAAAGGATATGAATGGCAAATCATAGATCTGATTTGGTTTGCTACCCCAGTGTATCTTGACTACTCATGGACATAAATGAATGAGCAACTCGCAGATTGGATAACCAAAGACAAGGCGTATTGCTGGCACCCCTTTACTGCCCAGGATATTTGGACTGACCCTGAGCACGAACCCATGATGCTAGTCTCCGGCGATGGTATTTGGCTAGAAGACGCACAAGGTAAGCGCTATATCGATGGCAATTCCTCGATCTGGACCAACATCCACGGCCACTCTCACCCCAAGCTTAATGCCGCAATCACTGAGCAATTAGGT
Organism: Crocinitomicaceae bacterium; assembly: GCA_047624385.1. Classification (GTDB taxonomy): domain Bacteria; phylum Verrucomicrobiota; class Verrucomicrobiia; order Verrucomicrobiales; family Akkermansiaceae; genus Rubritalea. The sequence continues at coordinate 3,831 of JBLHPP010000024.1, read as the reverse complement.
AAAGTGGCACACACCTCATTCCTCGGATATTCCCATCCGCTGGCAGCTGAGCTTGCTGCTCGCCTCGCCGGATTTTTCCCAGATTCCAGCCTATCTAGGACATTCTTTTCCGACGATGGATCCACCGCTATCGAGTGCGCACTAAAAATGGCGCTGCAGTACAGATTGCAGACCGGGCAACCTGAGCGCTGCGAGTTCGTGGCATTTATAAATTGCTACCACGGCGACACCATGGGAGCAGCCTCGCTCGGTGGAGTGGAAGCCTTCTTCTCTCGATTTCGTAAATTTGGCATGACTGTCCGCTTCGTTCGCGATCTCGACGAACTGCGCGCGTTGGAAGGTCTTGATAGAGTTGCAGGTGTAGTGATCGAGCCGCTGGTACAAGGCGTGAATCAGATCCACGTCTGGCCGCAGGGCATGCTCAGCGAACTCAGGGAGTTTACTCAAGAGCAGGGGATGCATCTCATTTTAGACGAAGTCATGACCGGGTTTGGCCGCACAGGCACCATGTTTGCCTGCCAGCAAGAACAAGTCGTGCCCGATTTCCTCTGTCTAGCCAAAGGACTCACAGCGGGCTATCTACCGATGGCTGCCACCATGGTGCGTGAAGAAATCTACGATGGATTCAGCGGAGGACGTGAAAATGCCTTTTACTACGGTCACAGCTACACCGCCAACCCGCTCGGCTGCGCTGCCGCTCTAGCATCCTTAGACCTTTTCATCAGCGACCAAATAATCGAGCTGCTCCCAGCGAAGATAAACCACCTGCAACAAGCGCTCCAACAACTAGCCGACATTCAGCCCCAAGTCTGGCAAACCCGCCAGTGCGGCATGATCGCAGGCATAGAGCTTCGACAGGTCGATGGCTCACCTTACCCGCACGCCCTACGATTAGGCGAAAAAATCTGCCTTGCAGCCCGCGATTTCGGACTCCTCACCCGGCCAGTGCTCGACACCATTGTATTTCTACCACCACTCAGTATTACCACGGAAGAAATCGACATTTCCTTTGCTGCTATTGCTCAAGGGATTACTGCCGCTCTCGAAGATCTCAGTGAAAACAATCCTATTGAATAGTTGACAGTAAGTCCGCATAGAGTTATCAAATCCCCACGTTGAAGGTCTCCTTCATCGTATCAATACAGAAGGCGGAGTGGCCAAGTGGTCTAAGGCGCGGGTTTGCAAAATCTGTATTCGCGGGTTCGAATCCCGCCTCCGCCTCCAGTATATAAAAAGAGTAACCTCGAACGGTTGCTCTTTTTCATTTGGCGGAAAGGGATGAGAACGCCGTTCGACTGCTCAGCGTGTGTCACGCTATTCAATCATGAAAATGCGGAGGGGCATTTTCCTAACCGTAGATATGACGCGGAGCGACAATAATCCCGCATCTATCTCTAGGGTAACTCCGGCAACTAGTATAAAAAAGAGAGGTGTTCGGAAAGTGGCTGATGCTTTATATCTCTACCAGACTCTAATTATTATACCACGCAGTGTTCAATGGCACTTAGTTAAGCCTATTTTGGTGAGCTTTGAGACGCATTATTTTGCTTTATCGTGCTAGCTATTCGTTCCGTCTATCAAGATGCTAGCTCCTGAATACTCGCTACTTGCTAAACACACCTCAAGAAGTCTAAATCTTCCATTGCCTCAATTGACGACCAGGACCGAATGGCACGGACTTAAGGACGTTTACCGTCATTTTTAGCCCCAAAGTGGGCGTCATATTATAGCCTGGGGCAAAGCCTTAGGTTTGGTCGGAGGAACCCTCAAGCCCTATGGGGGCGAGCTGACTCTTAAGGGTCTTTAACTATGATTCCTATGAGTTATATCGCCCAGTTAGGGCTCGAACTATCAAAATCGATTCTTCCCAGGGCGTTGCCCTGGGCTACGTTAGAATACCCATTTGGGGTTCATAGCGAGGGTAGTGAATGAAAGTCCCCTCGATTTACGTAAGACGATAGTCGCTCTTAAGTCCGTGCCATTCCGACCAGGGCCCTTAAGTAAGCGCCATTACATACAGTGTTTTAAAGGAGAGAATTGGTAGAGTTAATCCTCGGGAAATCGAGGTGCGTTGAGGGAATGGTGCGGGTATTATGACCGAAGAAAAATACTGATTTCACAAGGATATACCTGGTTCTCCTGAAATATTCGGGGCGTAATGGCCAAAAACTTTAAAACTCACTATTATCTCTTTTGTAATACCAAGTGGTATTACAGGTTGTTAATAGAGACGGGAGGTGCGAACCTTCGTCATCGACTTCATTCTCATATGGGTTTCAGCTATTTCCTTCATCCTATTTGGATGCGGGTGCTTCGCATCACGTGGGATGCGGCGGGAATATGAACGCTACGGATTATCTAAATTTAGAAGTTTGGTAGGAACCTTGCAAGTCCTTGGTGCTATTGGACTAATGATTGGCATTCATACGCCTTGGGTGGGTCAGATCTCATCTAGTTGTCTTGCTTTATTGATGCTCTGCGGTGTTGGCGTGAGGATCAAGATAAAGGACACAGCGCTGCAAACTATACCGGCGTTCGCATACATGGTCCTCAACGCATACTTAGCATTCGCAGGCTACTAGTCAGGTTTAACGTCAAGAGAGCAAGGCGATGGCGATTGCCATTCCGAGCATGAGCAGAGAAGGAATAGTTTTCTTAAATGGGTCCTTCACTTTCAGATGCATGATGAACGCGCCAATCATGAGCAGGATGAGCAGTGCTGCCGATGGTAGCACTAGAAACTGTAGCCAGATACCTGCAAGCATCGTCAGAGCGATCAAAACCTTGAGAATTCCTACCACATACACCATAAATCCGGGTAGGCCATATACCTCAAACTCCTCATGTATCGTCTTAGCTCCGCCACCTCGGTAAGCGGTCGATTTGGCTGCTCGAACCAACCAGACATTAAGTAGGCCTAGGGCGACAATTACTTGAATAATCGGACTCAATATTTCCATAGCTCATTTATAGCGTATAAACTGCGATAACACAAACAACTCATTTAAGCATTCTCTACTCGTAGGATTTCAGTCGGTTAACGATCAAAAATCGCCTGGCTGATACTGTTACTACTCAGTAGCTTCACCATTAATCTCTGCCTGTGTAGGTGGGTGCTTTTAGAAATTCAAGTGAGGATATTGTTAGATGCTTAGCCTAGGCTAGGAATCTAGTATCCCTTGGCCGTAACTAAGGAAGGGGAGGTGTGCTTGCGTCCAAGTTGACTGCTGTGCCGTAAGCCAGCATCTCGGACATTCCCTGAGCGATAGCGCTGGTGGTGAAGCGCACGTTGACGACTGCGTCAGCACCGAGGGCCGCAGCATTCTTTACCATGCGCTGGGTGGCTTCTTGTCGAGCTTCGCTGAGCATTTCTGTGTAGCCTCGGACTTCGCCACCAATGATAGTTTTGATACTCGCCATGATATCGCGGCCAATGTGCTTGGATCTGACAGTATTGCCTGTCACCACGCCTAAGCTACGGGTGATGGTGTGGCCTGCGACGCTCTCGGTGGTGGATATTTTCATGGCTATGGTGGAGTGGTGAGAGAATTAGCTTATACCGGGGATGTTCATTCCGCCAGTGAGCTTTGACATCTCGCCGCTGGCCATTTCTTTGCCTTTGGTGATCGCTTCTTGGACACCTTTGAGGACGAGCTCTTGGAGGAACTCGGCGTCGTCTGGATCGATGATTGATGGGTCGATCTTGATGTCTTGGATATCGCCTGAGCCAGTGGCCACGACGATGACTTTACCGCCGCCGACAGAGGCTTCGACAGTTTGTGTTGCAAGCTCTTCTTGAGCTTTCTGCATGCCAGCCTGCATTTGCTGGGC
>JBLHPP010000023.1:0-15937 GCA_047624385.1 Crocinitomicaceae bacterium | reverse complement strand
TCAAGGTGATAGTCGGTGACTGGAAGTCATTTGACCCAAGTACATGTGACGGACTCTTTGCAACAATCGTTCAGTATCCTGATGTCGAAGGTTCGGTCGAAGACTATACAGCATTCCACGAAAGCGTGCACGCGGCCAAAGCGACCACAATCGCTTGCGCTGACATTCTAGCACTCACAGTTCTCAAAGCTCCAGGTGAGTTCGGAACGGATATCGCAGTAGGTAGTAGCCAAAGATTTGGTGTGCCTCTCGGTTTCGGTGGTCCACACGCTGGATACATCGCATGTATCGACAAACTCAAGCGCAAGCTTCCTGGCCGTATCATTGGTGTCTCTATCGACCCACAAGGCAACAAGGGATATCGCCTAGCTCTCCAGACACGTGAGCAACACATCCGCCGAGATAAAGCGACTTCCAATATCTGTACTGCTCAGGTTTTACTCGCCGTCATGGCGTCCATGTACGCTGTCTATCACGGTCCTGATGGTCTTCGTAATATTTCGTATAATGTGCATTACATGGCTCAGGCATTTGCCGCATCCATCAGCGCGAATGGCTACGAGCTCGTCAACGAAAGTTTCTTTGACACACTCACTATCGAGACTCCAGGTAAAGCTGAAGACCTCCACGAGCAAGCAGTAGCAGCTGGCTATAACCTTCGCCGCATCGACGCCGATCATGTCGGTATAGCATTTGACGAAACCACAGTGACTGAAGATGTCGTGACACTTCTCGCCATCTTTGGTGTGGAGGAACCAGTGCTCCCTGGTGAAGACGAGGTTGCATGGGATGAAGTCAACGAGCGTACTTCAGATTTCTGCACAGCAAAAGCATTCAACAGCTATCATTCAGAGACCGAGATGCTTCGTTATCTTGCGCGTCTTGAAAAACGTGACCTCGCACTCAATGAGTCAATGATCGCTCTCGGTTCGTGCACGATGAAGCTGAATGCGACATCAGAAATGATTCCACTTAGCTGGCCAACAGTTTCTAACATGCATCCATTTGCTCCTGAAGATCAGACGCATGGCTACTTAGACATGCTCGATAGCCTTTCTGATTGGCTCGCTGAGATCACAGGGTTTGCAGCGGTGTCACTCCAGCCAAATGCAGGCTCACAGGGCGAGTACGCTGGGTTGCTAGCGATCCGTCGCTACCACCATGCTAATGATGATAAGCAGCGTATCGATTGCCTCATCCCAACATCAGCTCACGGAACAAACCCTGCGTCCTCTGTCATGGCTGGCTTCAAGGTAGTTCCAGTGAAGTGCGACGAAATGGGTAATATCGATGTTGCTGACCTCAAAGCCAAAGCTGAGAAGTCAGGTGAGAACCTTGGTTGCCTAATGGTGACCTATCCATCGACACACGGAGTTTACGAATCTACCATTAAAGAAATCTGCCAGATCATTCACGACAATGGCGGACAAGTCTACATGGATGGAGCTAACATGAATGCCCAGGTTGGTCTCACCAGCCCAGGTGCAATCGGGGCGGACGTCTGCCACCTTAACCTTCATAAAACATTCTGTATCCCACACGGTGGTGGTGGACCAGGAGTTGGTCCGATCGGAGTTGCTGAGCAGCTAGTGCCATATCTTCCAGGTCACATTGGTGAAGAGAACAAGGTGGGTGCAGTCAGCGCATCAGCCTATGGTTCAGCTTCTATCAATGTAATCTCATGGATGTACATCGCTATGATGGGCAGCGAAGGACTCGCAGAAGCTACTAAAATAGCTATTCTTAATGCCAACTACGTAGCTTCCCGCCTCAATAAGTTTTACCCAGTTCTCTATACGGGTAACAAAGGTCTAGTAGCTCACGAATGTATCATCGATCTCCGCCCTCTTTCCGCTGCTTCTGGAGTGACTGTTGAAGATGTATCCAAGCGGCTCATGGACTATGGCTACCACTCACCTACAATGTCCTTCCCGGTATCAGGAACGCTCATGATCGAGCCTACTGAGTCCGAGTCCAAGCAAGAACTAGATCGCTTCTGTGACGCACTGATTAGCATTCACGCTGAGATTCAAGAGGTCATCGACGGTACTGCTGACAAAGTGAATAATGTGCTCAAGCACGCACCCCATACGGCGCAAATCGTGATTAGCGATTCTTGGGATCGTCCATACCCACGTGAAAAAGGTGCTTACCCAGTGGCTAGCCTCCGCGAGCATAAATTCTGGCCCTATATCGGACGTATCGATAATGTTTACGGTGACCGTAACCTCGTCTGTTCTTGCGCAGGAATGGAAGAGTACGGCGACGCCTAATAATTGAAATTAATTCAAATATTTCAGCCCCTTTAGTATGTGAATTCTAAAGGGGCTTTTTTGTGTAAAGAGTTGACTCTAAGACGTGGAGGTTTGAGAAAATTAGGCATTCAATCGATTCATTGAAACGTGAGGTCGCTTGGCGTGATCTTAGCTGGACATCCAGCTTGACGAAAGGGTGGCAAAATTGATAATAACTTTATGGTTTATAGCATCATATTTCCACGGAGTTCAAAGGATGAGATCGATGGTCTCCCGTATTTTCTGAGAATGTGCCACAAAGTTCGCCTTCACGCAGCAGGGGAACTACACGATGATTATTACAATAACTTAGGTAAGGCGCTCGATGACTACACCTGCCAACTACTCAAAGTGGAGTATGCTAGTTTGGTAGAAGCGATAGTCACTCAGGGCTTAGACGATCAAGGAGCTCTCGAATGGGCCTACGCAAATGGAGTGAAGCCAGAACCTCCTCAGAAAGAATGGTGGTGTAGCTTTGCCCGAAATCTCGGCTTTCGCGATGGATTATCCGAACGCCTAGCTGACCGCAAGAAAGCTGCTGGTCTTGCGCATCGCGACGATATTTACAGTTTTTTTGATTTCATAGATGCCGAGGAAGGCCGCTAGGGGATGGCCTCAAATCACACAAAACTTTTCCGTGACATGGTTACAAGCGATGTCACCTTTACTTCTAGACCAAATATATGCCGAAGCAAATCACTCTCCGCTCACCATTAGATATGCACCTCCATCTGCGCGATGGAGACATGCTCAAGCTGGCCACACCGTTGACTGCAGAATCCTTTTCAGGAGCAGTCATCATGCCAAACCTTGTGCCACCAGTTGACAGTCTTGACCGACTATTAGAATACAAACAGCGTATCGTCGACTCAGTTGGTCAGCACCATTTTGATCCCTACATGACCCTGTTCTTTCGCCAATACACCGAGCAAGAACTAGCCACAGCAAAGGAGCACATGATCGGTATTAAGCTCTACCCGGCTGGAGCCACCACAAATAGCGAAGCCGGAGTCAAAGCTCTGGACGCTGTTGAGCCAACTTTCAAAATGATGGAAGAAATGGGAATCCCACTCATGGTGCACGGTGAGACACACGGTTTTGTGATGGACCGTGAGAAAGAATTTCTAGAAAGCTACGACTACTTAGCGACAAAGTTCCCCAAGCTAAATATCACCATGGAGCACATCACCACAGCCGATGCTGTTAAAATGCTCGATAAGCACGAAAACCTCCGCGCCACAGTAACTCTCCAGCACCTCATCATCACCCTAGATGATGTCGCTGGAGGTATGCTTAATCCACACCTTTTCTGTAAGCCTATTCCTAAACGACCTGAAGACAGGGAAGCGCTTCTTCAGGCCGCGTTAGAGGCTCACCCAAGATTGATGTTTGGTAGCGACTCAGCACCTCACCCGATTGAGAAAAAAGAATCCTCTGGTTGCGCCGCTGGTGTATTCACAGCACCGATCGCCATCGCCAGACTGGCACAACTCTTTGACAAACACAATAAGTTGGACAATCTTCAGAAGTTCATCAGCGATAATGCTCAGAAACTATATGGGGTAAGACCTGCAGAGAAAATGGTCACAGTCACTAATGAACACTCCCAAGTACCGTCAGCCTATGTCGGTCACAACCAGCGTGTAGTCCCGATGCATGCAAATGAGGAACTAGAGTGGAGCATTAGCCAGATTGGTTAAGCTTTATTCGGAATTTCAAAAGCCGTAGCAAGAAATTGACTTGTCTCTTTCTGCTAGATCACCCATAATCAAGATTTCCCCCAAACAATTTCCACTAATAATGAGCGACGACGTTCTTAAAAACAAGGTACAGGATCTCCTGGAGAAGATGGAGCGCGTATTCCACACGGAATGGCGCAAAACGAAGTTGAACCTAGATCATGAAATGATTGAGCATTTCATCGATGCGAGGGGGTCATTTCTCGAGCCTGAAGGTTCAAACGCAATGATACGTTGGGCCAGCAGAGATGAATTGCTTATAAGTTATCGCAGTCTACTCGAAGAATTTGGCGCAAGTGTTGAAGCAACTGGTGTTGTTGCTGAAACAGCCGCAGATCGTAGCTACGATGATGTGGTTAAAACAGCAGACCATACAGAGAAAGAAGAGGGACTAAAGCAACAGACAGGTGATACAGTAGCACCTAATCCCGTTAAGCCAGAAATCCTTACATCAGTCACCACCTCACATGCCATCCCCAAACCTCGGACTGGGATCTCAGGACCTGGGCCGGGAAATGTCCAGTGGCCAGGCCCAATGACAGCGCCTGTGGCCATTAGTCCAGCAAGCGCCCAAGGCTTTCCCAACCCATTCGCCACGGCACTCAATAATATCAGACCCGCTACCATAGAGGCTCCAGGTCCCGATCTGACCGAGGCCAAAAATGATCCAGCGACTATCCGAGCAAACGTATCTATAGAAAAATTTGCGCACTTACTTAAAGGGGTAAACCACGAAGTCATCAGAAACTTTGTGTTGGCTGATGGAACTAACTCAGGAACAGACAAGCCAACTATCGTTATTTACACTATTGAGAACATTTGGATGGAATTTGCGTTCCCATACGAAGAGGGGCAACGTATACTCAAAAAATATCCTCAGCGTGATCCAGAGCTTATCGAATTCATGAAGTCATCTGGCCACAATGAGTAATGAAGACCGGCCCTTCACAGCTTAAAGAAAGTTTATTTTTTAATGCAGAAAGAGCTTGCCGAATCCTAGAATCAGTAATAGCTTCCGGCGCACCCGAAAGGGACTCGCCACTAGAGTTTAACCACTCTGGCGACTGGCAAAATTTCAATCGCGGGATGGAGCAGCCAGGTAGCTCGTCAGGCTCATAACCTGAAGGTCGTAGGTTCAAATCCTACTCCCGCAACCAATTTAAACGCTGTAACTGTAATGGTTACAGCGTTTTTGTTTGTAGGTGTGCAGATCTTATATAAAGCGGTGAAAGCAGCCCAATACCTCTAAAATTTGCTGTTTTTGGCAGTAAGATTTTAGCAAGTGCTACATGAAAAAATCTTACCTATCTTGAGTTTTTCGGGTTTATCTGTCACAGGGTGAAGTAACGCGGCGATGTCATCCCATCCTCTTGACCTTCCGACAGTTCTCATTAGCAGTCCGACTGCCACACAATTATACCATTTGAATAGTTAGAGTGGATTATAGCGAAACAAGACGGTGAGAGTAGCAAGGCGGGAGGAGGACGCAGGGCGGGCTATGCATCTGACGCGAACGAAGCTAAACGCTGTATTGTTTAGCCCTCTCCAAATCAGCTCTGCTGCTAATAGGAAGAATAAGAGTACAACTATTGGTTCCGTATAATTGTGAGGAGGGTATTATAGGTCAGAAATTCTACCGACAAGCAGCAGGATACATCATTCGATAGTCTAATAAACCTTATCAGGCATAATTCGTCATCATTTCGGTTGCGGGGTGGAAATCCATGGGCATAATCCCGCCAGAATTCACTCACACACTTTTATATGGAGAACGTAATCATTATTGGAACAGGCCCTGCTGGATACACAGCAGCGATTTATACTGCACGCGCAGACCTTAGCCCGCTTATACTCACTGGCTCACAGCCAGGTGGTCAGCTTACAACTACTACAGATGTAGAAAACTTCCCAGGTTTCCCAGACGGAATCCTAGGGCCAGAGTTGATGCAGAAAATGCAGCAACAGGCTGAGAAGTTTGGTGCGCGGGTACAAAATAGTATCGAAGTCACTGGCGTGGATAAGAATGATGACGGTTCATTCACAGTGAATGCCAAAGATGTCTTCGGCTCAGATGTGCACGCTTGGCAGACTAAGACGGTAATCATCGCATCTGGTGCTTCTGCTAGATACCTAGGGCTTCCGGGTGAAATGGATCTCGTCAAGAGCGGCGCGGGCCTCACAGCCTGTGCTACCTGTGATGGAGCATTCTACCGTGATGTGCCAGTTTGCGTTATTGGTGGTGGAGACTCAGCAGCAGAAGAAGCTACCTTCCTCACTAAGTTTGCCAGCAAAGTTTACCTTATTCACCGTCGTGATGAGCTTCGAGCTTCCAAGATAATGGCAACACGCGCGCTCTCCAACGAGAAGATCGAGCCAGTCTGGAACTCCACTATCTGTGAGTATCTACTCGACGATAATGGCCGGATTCGCGCAGTTATGCTGGAAAATACTGTGGACGGCACCAAGTCAGAGTTAGCGCTCGAAGGTGTGTTCATGGCGATTGGTCACAATCCTAACAGCAAATTCCTCAGCGAGGACCTCGTCGATAAAGACGAAAGCGGATATCTTGTTCAAATCCCAGGTAAGACAGCAACCAAGACACCAGGCATCTATGCCGCTGGAGATATTGCTGACACAGTCTACCGCCAAGGTATCACAGCTGCAGGCCACGGCTGCGCCGCTGCACTCGAAGCCGAGCACTACATCGCGTCACTCTAAGTAAACGTAATTTTATAGCGCGGACATCTGACCCTAAGGTTAAGCTCTAATCGATTACCAACTGGAGATTTATGCTGGAATTTCATCCCTGATTATGGGCACATCCGGCAACTAGCGTTGGTGGTGCTGGAAAGAATTTCAAGCGAGGCTAGGCGTGATGAGTGAGCGGATTTTTATCCGTGAACGAAGAATAACCCAGCCGTGCGCAGAAAGGCTTTCCAGCCCGAAGGTGGCCTATCTTCAAAAACGAGCTACGCTCGCAAACTTAAAGAATTAATAACTCACACACCGAAAGCGGTAGTTGCCGGAGGTGCCCTTATAACCAAAAAAGTACACTGAGTAGTCAGCGTTCGGTGTGCTTTAGTTTACATTTAAAGCACCATGGAGAGTAATCCCTACGATCCTCCAATGACAAATAGTGAAGGTCAGTCTCAAAAAAAACGAAAGGGAGGTTGTTGGAAACATATATTTTGGTGCTTTTTAATACTAGCTCTGATTAATTTCAGTAGGTTTTTTGGATCTCCAGATCAGATGGATGAAGCACGAGAGGTTAGCCTTTTTGCTAGCGTTGTACCTATAATCGTATTTTATGGTTTGATATATTTTGTGTTTGGACGTAGACGCTCCCGAAAATAATTAAGCTTAACAAAATTACTGAAGACGTAGCTCAAAGCGCTGAACGCCTTATAGTTATACGACGGATTTATAAATTCACAGGCGATTACCCAAATAAAGACGAAGCACCATAATTGAGCTTCGCGGCCATCAGATGGCTAGCCCAACGGGCTTACGGAGCTCAGCCTAGGGTTGGCTAGCCTACCCTAGGTTTACATGTAAATATTCTCTTTACCCTGAAAGGGTTGTGTAGCTTGAGTCGATTGTGTGTTAAATAAACCTAAGTCCACTGAGTAGTCAGTGGTGAACTTTATACTCTGCTAAAATGACACATGTGAGAAACGAATTGATAGCGGCAATGGTAGGGTTTGGAATGAGTGTTATTCTGACTGGGTTCTTCATTGAATCTATATATCCATGCACCAAATGCTAATATCTGGAAGCATCGCAGGTGCTAAGTGGGCTATTCATTTGTCGCTAGCTTGGTTTGTTATGGGCGATAAAAAGTGGATCTACTTCAGGGAGATGGGAGTCATCTGTGCTGCAGGAAGCGCGATCTTGATTCCCTATATATTGTCAGTAGGTGGCGGGGAGTACTTTCTAGGCTCTCTGATTGCCTGTGTCGTTGTGATTGCTGGATTCATTTGTTGGAGATTTCCTCGAATTGGTTTGAATAAATCGTGGGTATTATTGTGGTTCGGTTTACTAACGGTAGCTGTCACATTACAAATCACGTTAGTTTTTAAAGTGCACGTGTAGCATACAAGTAAACGCCTCAAATTAATTTGAAACCTGTCCACGTAGTGCGACTGTCTCGGTCGCTTTAGCCATTGAGCGCAGCCTATTCATTAGCAATGAGTCAGCGGCTGCGCCGGAAGAGCTTCGAGCGACCGAGACGGTCGTGCTACGTGAGAAACCGCCAACGCGTAACGCGTGGAGAGTCTGAGAAATGTGATAGTGATTCTTTGAAAAGCTAATCTTTCATAAAAAAAAGGCCAATTGCTTGATTGGCAATTGACCTTTATAAATTGAAATAAATTCACGCTTACTCGTCGATCAAGGCGAATTTGAGTTCACCTGAGGAAACAACCTGGCCATTAACGACGCAGCGGCAACTGGCGAAACCGATGTTACGGCGGGTCTTGACGATCTCTGCTTCAATAAAGAGGGTGTCACCAGGCAGCACTGGGTGGCGCCATTTAACTTTGTCAGCACTCATAAAGTAACCAATCTTTCCTTGGTTTTCAGGTTTACGCAGCATGAGGCAGGACGCGACCTGGGCCATTGCTTCGACTTGGAGGACGCCAGGCATGATTGGGTGACCTGGGAAGTGACCTGGGAAGAATGGTTCGTTAATCGTCACATTCTTTACTCCTGTGCACTTGTTGTCGCCGACGAAGTCGATGATCCGGTCCACCAAAAGGAATGGATAACGGTGCGGGAGAATCTTGAGGATGTCGTTGATGTCGAGAACGGCTTCGCCTTTAGGAATAGCGAGTGGGGGAACCATGGAACGCATACGCAGGTAGTTGCTCTTAAGGATGGCTGCCATCTTGGTGTTGGGGCCGTGGCCTGGCTTGACACAGATGACGTGACCGGTGATGCGCTTGCCGCTGAGCATGAGATCGCCGATGACGTCGAGCGCCTTGTGACGGGCAAATTCGTTGTCGAAGCGAAGTGGCTCCTTACTCATGATTTCCTCACCGCGAATAACCACGGCATTTTCGAGCGATCCACCTTTGATGAGTCCTTTGTCGAGGAGTGGCTTTACGTCTTCGTAGTAAACAAATGTCCGGGCAGGAGCGATTTCTTTCTCGTAGGTCTCTGGGTTGACCACGCTGGAGAAGTACTGAGTGAAGCGGCCATCTGGTCCCACATTGGTGCATGAGACGCGGAATTCTTTGTCTGGAACGATGGTGATGAAGGATCCATTACCAGAATCGTAGAAAAGGGGCTCGCGGATTTCCCATACTTTTGCTGGGACATCCTGAGTTACGATTCCTGCTTGCTTGATGAGTTCTACGAATGGAGCGGCAGAACCATCGCCGATCGGAGGTTCGTTAGCATCCATCTCGATGAGTGCATTATCGACTCCCATACCAGTGAGGGCTGAGATGACGTGCTCTACTGTGTGAACCTTTACTGAGCCTTCTGCAAGGGTCGTGGCGCGCTCTACAGTTTGTACCTTGCTCACATCTGCATCGATGAAAGGTTGGTCGTCGAGATCGATTCTACGGAACTGGAAACCAGAGTCAGCAGGGGCTGGTTTGATAGTGAGAGTTACCTTCTGACCAGTGTGGAGGGATGATCCCTCGAGGGTTGCTGGAGCAGCGAGAGTTTGTTGCATTTCAATCGGCATGCTGTCAGTGAAAACTGAGTGGTGCAAAGATGCAAGTTTTTTGGGTTTCCAGAGTGAAATCTAACGCTAAAGTCCCGCCATGCAGCAAGAGGTACAGCAATTGATAGATTTAGCACTCCGTGAAGATATTGGAGCAGGGGACGTGACAGCGGAGTATTTTGTCCCAGCAAATGTGCAATCGCGTGCATTTATGTTGGTCAAGGATTCTGGCGTGATTGCTGGATTAGATATTGCTGAGCAAATTTTCTCAAAAATCGACCCTAGCATAGTGACTCGTCAATTAGTAGCGGATGGTAGCGTGGTGAGTTATGGGACCAGAGTGATGGAGATAACTGGGCCAGCTAGGGCATTGCTGACGGCTGAACGCACAGCTCTCAACTTCGCCCAAAGGCTTTCCGGAGTCGCAACCAAGACATCAAAGTTTGTAGAACTCACCGCAGGAACTAAAGCGCAGATTCTGGATACGCGTAAGACCACACCAGGATGGCGGTGGCTGGAGAAAATGGCTGTGAGAGCTGGCGGTGGTGCCAATCACCGAATGGGTCTCTACGATAGAGCCATGGTCAAAGATAACCACCTGGTCGCTGAGAATGGGTTAGAGTGGTTGCAACAGGCTATCCTCAAGCTTAAGGCTGATAAGCCTGGTGTTGAGGTTGAGTTGGAGGTTGACCGGATCGACCAACTGGAACAATTCCTCACACTCAAAGGCGTGGATTACATTTTACTCGATAATATGAGCAATGAGCAACTCCGCGAGGCTGTCGCTATGCGTGGCACAACTGGACCTCAACTCGAAGCCAGTGGTGGTGTGAACCTTGAGACTGTCGCGGCGGTTGCTCAGACTGGGGTCGACTTTATCTCAGTAGGTGCAGTCACGCACTCGGCAGTGGCCTTGGATATTTCTTTGGAATTTGTGGAATAGTTTTATGTGAGTTTTTTTACAAGAGCGTGGGCGAGGATGGGTGTTGTTCAGCTCCTTCGGAGGTGTTTTTACTTTATCCGGAGAACCGGCAGGCGCTGCTAGCGCAACGGCAGCCGGCTAGGATGTTTCCGCACCTTCGGTGGGTGAATGATGGAAGATGGAGTGTGGCGGCAGTTTCCAACCGCCAAGCATATCAACTACAGACTAGGCGGATGTATGGTGGATGGATCACCGAAGGTGCCGAAACATTGTTGCCGGCAGCCTCGGAGAAACCGAGCCTGCCGGGTGCTCAGAGGCAAAGAATAACGTCCCCGAAGGGGCCGAATAACCGAGGGCTGCGGTGTGAAATTACATCGACGACTCTCACGTAGTCTTGTATAGAAGGCTGGCCAGTTGTGTTTTTACATCACTCCAAGTTCTGAAGACTGAACACTTCACTTCTGCAACGGAATCAATAATTATTAATTGGAGCGCAGCGACCAGACCGCGGCAGATCTCCGACATGATCGGCTAGGTTGACAACTCAGCAAGTGAAGATTTGGGAGTGTCGTTTCCATCTAACAACCTCTACTATAGTAGTCTATAGTTCCTGTTAAGAGTTAGGCATGACAAGGCTACATTTTGGTTGCAATCGTTGACGCTGTGGGTAGAAGACTGCAACAGCACGCCAATAGGTGTGTTGTGACTCATGGAAGCTCGCTGATGCGGGCAGGAAATAGTTGGGAAATTCGGTGAAGCTGGATCGTATCTACGGTCAGCCTATTCCGAAGCGGTGCCGCCACTGTAAGGCTAACAATTTGTTAGCTAAGCCAGAACACCAGCCTTGAGTAAATCATTCCAATCCTTGCGGACTACAAGGTTAGAACTATGAAATACACAAAAATATACAGCCCAAATGCGGGCGTAAAAGTTGTGGCTGGCCTTCTTGTGGCTAGTCAAGTTACCGCGATAGCGGAAGAAGCCAATGCTCAAACAGTGAGCACTGAGGTAGTTGAAACTCTTGAGCCAACGACGGTACTTGCGACAAAGTTTGAGAGAAATCTCAAAGATGTTTCCGCCAGTGTAGCTGTGCTAGATGTCGCGGAGTTGCTTAATGAAGGCGCAGTTTCAGTAAAAGATGCTCTAGGCTATAGAATTCCGGGAGTTATAGCGACTTCCACAGCTGGTCAAGCTGGCTACCCAGGCTCGCTCTTTATTCGTGGTACCAGTACTAATAAATCGCAAATGCGTTTAGATGGTGTTCGTGCCTATGATGCGAGTAGCGGAGGACCCATTAATAACTTTTTAGGTAGCACTAATCTCTACGGACTTTCCAATATTGAGGTTCTTAAAGGTCCTTCAAGTTCTATTTATGGAGCTGGAACCATTGGCGGTGTTCTTTCTATGAGCACAGCAAAAGGTGAAGGTAAGCCAACGCATTCTGCTACTGCTGAATACGGTTCTTATGAGAGTTGGATGGGGAACCTTAGCTCTCAAGGGCAAGTCGGTGACTTTTCATACAATATTGGAATCACAGGTGAAGACACCCAGAACGATTCAGATTCAGTGATCGACGGTAGTGATTTTAACCAATTTTCTTATTATTCAAGATTCGATTACGCTCTCGATAACCATTCATCGATTGGCCTCACTCTTCGTGGTGGTGAATCAAGCTATGAGACTCCTGAGTATGGAGAGCCTTCGACTAACACTCCACAGGATAATAGCTACGATTACCTCTTCGGGACATTGTTTTATAACAATCAGGTCACTGAAGCTTGGAATACACGTGTGACATTCGGGTTCAGTAAGGAAGACTACGATGACACCATATCACGCGAGATCATTGGCTATCCCGCGCCATCTTTCGCGCCAACACCATCAGGCGTTTATGCTGATAGAACTGGAAGCACTAATACTGATCGAGTTTCGCTCTATTGGGACAACGAGTATCAGTGGTCAGAGGATCACCAATCAGTCTTTGGTGTGTACTATGAAAATGTAAATTACAAATCTAGATACGCTGGTTCAGGTTATGATATAGCCTCAAAAGACGGCGCAGACACATACGGAGTATCTTTGGGCCACTCATGGCAAGTGATTGATGATGTTCAAGTCAATGGAACTCTCGGCTGGGATGATCATGATGATTTCGGTGATGAGTGGGTTTGGAGTGCCGGAGCCACCTACAATGTAGTGGAAGGTACCACATTTAGAGCAAACGCAGGAAAAGGCTATAGATCACCAAGCTTTGCTGAGCTAACACCTGATCCAGGTTTCCCTGGATTCCCAGCGACTGAGGTTGATTCATCTTTAGGTGCTGAACAGTCATTCAACTGGGACATAGGTATTGAACAGGAAATAGGGAACACAACATTGGCTCTTACCTGGTTTGAAAGTGATATTGAAAATGCTGTTGATGTAGATATTTCGTCTGACCCATACGTTCGAGGTAATATTGCCGGCAAGACAAAGGTCAACGGTCTCGAATTTGCAATAGACTCTGAAATTGAATCGATAAACTCATCATTTTTCGCCAGTTACACATATTATCAACATGTACAGGTGACTGAGATTCCACAGCAATCAGCAGTTGCTGGTATCAATACTCAAGTGAGTGATTCCATCAATGCTGGTCTAACTGCAACATGGGTTGACCGCCGCGAATCAAGTGATCTTGCGGTAGATACTCTTGAAAGTTATTTCTTACTCGATCTTTATACTAATTATCAGGTTAGTGAGAACGTAAAGCTACACGCACGTATCGAAAACTTACTCAACGAGGATTACCTCCTTGGTGATTACAGTGGTAATTTCGGTGATCCTAACTCGATCAAAGGACGTGGTCGTGGCTTCTACGGTGGTGTCACAGTGACCTTCTAATCACTAAAAAATTGTTATTCATATGAGAGCTGCACGATTTCGGTCGTGCAGCTTTCTTTTTAGTATGTTTGAAATGACTTGGCCATGCGCAGTATCCATAACGAATATTTAAACCATCGCTTCGAGTTACCAGAGAATCCGATGCGGGTTGTCTGTTTGGTATCCTCGGCGACTGAGGTGATGGATAAGCTTGGATTGCTCGACCGTGTTGTCGGGGTATCCGAGTATTGTGACCGCTACGTTGATACCACAAATATCCCAGTAGTTGGCCAGTACATCACGGCTAATTTTGAGAAGATCAAATATTTAGAACCCGACTTAGTGCTTCTCACCACTGGTATCCAGAGAAAATTGAGTCTCAAATTGGCGGCCGAAGGTGTGCCGATCTATAACCTCAACTTACCGACTAGCTTTGCTGGGATGTTGGAGAATGTGGCTTTGCTCGGCGGCTTGCTCAATGAATTACCAAAAGCTCGCGATCTAGTGTCTGCGCTGCGGGATGATTTTCAGAGTTTAGCTAGAACCCAAAATTTTTCTGACCGTCCTCGCGTCTATGTCGAACTGTGGTTAGGCCGTCATCGACGAGCTGTCGGTGGACTAAGCTACATCAATGACCTGGTGGAGCTCGCGGGTGGTGAAATGGTCTTTGGCGAGCGTGCTGTTGGGTATTTTGAGAATGAGCTCGATGAGTTACCAAGCGAACGACCGGACGTTTATGTCTTTTTCCATGAACCAGAATACTTGGTGGATGGTGAAGAATTAGTGCACGAACGTGGTTGGAATACGGATATTCCCGTGATCATGTCGACTGTGAAAATGGGTGAAAATATGATTCAAGATGGGCCAAGTTTCTTAGATTCTTCCACATGGCTGCATCACCAGATGAAGGAGGAACTGCGATGAAGTATGCTAAGAGGATAGGTGTTTCCCTGCTGGTGATAGCAGTCTTTATAGGAAGCTACTGGCTTCGTGAAGGGATGGTGGATGGATCACTAGACCAACCATTTGAAGCGAAGATTGTGACCATGGCTCCGAGCTCTGGTGAAGTAGCTTTTGCGCTGGGCCTGGGTGATCAAGTGGTGGGGGTTTCACGTTTTTCAAAATATCCTACAGAGGCTTTAGATAAAGCGAAGGTTGGAGGGTACCTCGATGTTGACCTCGAGGCAATTGTTCGGCTCCAACCGGGTGTTGTGGTGTTACTTAAAGAGCAATCAGACTTGGCTAAGCAAATAGAGAACCTTGGGATGAGCACGTTGTTAGTCGATCACATGTCGGTCGAGGGGATAATGGATTCGATTTCAGTGGTGGGTGAGCGCTTTGGTAAATCGGAAGAGGCTAGGGTACTACGAAAGTCGCTAGAAGAGAGAATCGATAAGGTCCGGGCGGCTGGGCAAACGAAATCGAGCAAGAAGCTCTTACTGTCGATCGGCCGCGAGCTGGGTGTGGGGAAAGTAACGGGAGTTGTGGCCGCTGGTGCTGGCGGCTACCATCAACAAATGCTAGAGATCGCGGGTTACACGAACGCCTATAGCGGAAATGAGAATTTCCCGCAGCTCTCACGCGAGCACCTAATCAGGATGAATCCAGAGATTATTATAGATATGATCAATTCACGTGACGCGCAAGCGATTGGTATCGAGAAGATTTATGCAGATTGGAAATCGCAATCAGAGCTAGCAGCGGTGAAGAATGGTAAAGTTTTTTTGTTGGTGGGTGATGCGCATTTCGTGCCGGGTCCCAGATTCATAGCCACTCTAGAGTGGATTGCTCATTGTGAAGAAAGGGGAGCGCATGAGTGAGAATAGCATACTATTAGAATGTCGTGATGTTTGCGTTGAAATACGCGGGAAGGCTTTGCTAAAAAATGTGAGCTTCACCCTGCGTCGTGGTGAGCACAAAGTTATCATTGGTCCCAATGGTGCGGGGAAGACTACTCTACTTCGCGCTGTCTTAGGTGGGCAGCCAATCAAGAGTGGATCGATCCAGCTTGGTGGCCGGGACTTGGCTAGTCTACCTCAAGCTGAGGTGGCCAAGAATCTATCGTATGTACCCCAGTTATTGGCGGCCGAGATTCCATATTCAGTCCGAGAATTTGTAGCCATGGGCCGGTACGCGCACGGCGGAGGGAGCGGAGATTTGGCGGTCGATGAAGCACTGGCAGCTGTCGATGTGACGAGGTTTTCCGAGCGTGTGGTTTCAACTCTCAGTGGTGGTGAGCGGCAGCGCGTCTGTATTGCAGCGGCTTTGGCTCAGCAAGCTCCCATCCTGATTCTCGACGAACCGCTGGTTCATCTCGATCCCAGCCAGCGAATGGAGTTGCAAAGAGCGCTTCGTGAATTACCAAATGAGGTGACTGTTGTGGTTGTGACACATGACCTCGATTGGGCGCAGAAGGACTTCATTTCTCTGCTTTCCATTTATGATGGAA